>DATBNA010000390.1:0-3852 GCA_036554545.1 Hyphomonadaceae bacterium | reverse complement strand
CGGCTGTCGCTTGCCCTGTCCTGCCCCTTGGCGCGGCTGTGGAAGTCGACGCCGTCATCGAGTTTGAATGAGCGAAAGCTTCTTTGACGTATCGGATTTCGTCTACGCCCATCGTGGCCTGTGGGGCGGGCCGCGCGTTCCCGAGAATTCGGCGGCCGCATTTCACTCCGCGCACACTCAGGGCGTAGGCGCCGAACTGGATGTCCGGCTGAGCAGCGATGGCGTGCCCTTCGTCTTTCACGACAGAACGCTGGACCGGATGTGTCCGCGTACGAAGGGCGAGTTCAGCGGCAAGCCGGCAAGCGAACTGGCGCAGACGCTGCTGCCGAACGGCTACATGATCCCGAGCCTCGCCGAGGCGCTCGACATCATGGCGGACCAGCCGGTGCTGATCGAGCTGAAAGTCGACAGCCCCGGAGACGCCGCGATCGCAGATGTGGTCGCCAGGGCGCTGGAGGGTCGAGAAGGCAGGCTTGCAGTGATGAGCTTTGACGAGGTCACGGTGGCGAGGCTTTGCCAGATCGTCGAGGGGCGGCCCGTGGGGTTGCTGATCGACACGCTGGAAAAGCTGGGGCTGGAGGGCGTTGCGCGGCAGGCTGGCAAGGCCCGCGCGATGGGATGCGACTATATCGGGCCGCACCATTCCTCGCTCGCCGCAGCCGCCGGGGCGGCGGGCGGATTGCCGCTGGTGACATGGACCGTGCGCACGGAGGCGGAATTGCGCCTCGCACGCGAGCATTCTGCAGCGCCCATCTTTGAAGGCCTCAGCGCCGCTCTCGCAAAGTCCTCCTGAACACCGATATAAGGGCATGGGGCCGGACTTCAGTGTTTGGCGGAGCTCTCTTTGGCCGACGATTCCGCAGAACGGATCGAAGTGTCGCTGTCCATCGTCGAGGGGATGGCGGCGATCGATCGCGCAGCGTGGAACGCGGTCGCCAATCCCCCGGGCGAGCCATACGACCCTTTCCTCGACTGGGATTTTCTGGAAGCGCTGGAAGCCTCCGGCTGCGCGGCGCCCGATACGGGCTGGGGACCGCGGCATGTGCTGGCGCATGATGGCGAAGGCAAGCTGGTCGGCGCGGCGCCGCTCTACATCAAGTCGCACTCGCGCGGCGAGTTCGTATTCGACCATGCCTGGGCCGATGCGCTGCATCGCGCCGGCGGGCGGTACTATCCCAAGCTGCTCTGCGCCGTGCCGTTCACGCCGGTGACGGGACGGCGGCTGTTGGCGGCGCCGGGACCGCGGCGACCTGCGATCCAGCGGGCCCTGGCGGGGGCCGCAATCGGGCTGGCGGCCGACGCCAGAGTATCGTCCGTCCACTTCAACTTCCTGGAAGAGCCGGTCTGGCGCGCGCTGGGCCAGAAAGGCCTGCTGTTGCGCGAAGACCAGCAGTTCCATTGGCTCAATCGTGGCTACAAGACCTTCGACGACTTTCTCGGCGCCCTCGCCTCGCGCAAGCGCAAGACGCTGCGACGGGAACGAAGGGATGCCCAGGAAGGGCTTGCGATCGAGCGTATCACCGGCAGGGACCTGACGAAGAAACACTGGGATGCGTTCTTCCGTTTCTACATGGACACAGGCGGCCGAAAGTGGGGATCGCCCTATCTCAATCGCGAGTTCTTCGCCCTGCTCCACGAACGCATGGCGGACAGATGCCTGCTGGTGCTTGCAATGGACGGGGCGCGGCCGATTGCAGGCGCGCTCAACATGATCGGATCGGACACGCTCTACGGGCGATATTGGGGGCGGATCGAGGACCGGCCCTTCCTGCACTTCGAGATCTGCTATTATCAGGCCATCGACTTCGCGATCGAGCGTGGGCTAGCCAAGGTGGAAGCCGGCGCGCAGGGAGAACACAAGCTGGCGCGCGGATATGAGCCGGTGCTGACCCACTCGGCGCACTGGATCGCGCACGCAGGATTGCGCGACGCCGTCGCGAGGTATCTCGACAGGGAGCGCGAGGCGGTCGAGGAAGGGGTGGGAGAGCTCAGCGAATACACGCCCTTCCGGAAGGGTGACCGGCAAGAAGCCTGCGACGAGGAGAGTTTCTGATGAGTCTCATCGGGGAATACGACGGCGGGAACATCTTCGCAAAGATCCTGCGCGGCGAGGCGCCGTGCGTGAAGATCTATGAGGACAACGAAGTCCTCGCCTTCATGGACATCTTCCCGCAGAGCCAGGGACACTGCCTCGTCGTCCCGAAGAACACGCAGGCGCGGAACCTGACGGATTTCGCGCCGGAGCGGCTGGGAGCGCTGTTCGGCGCCACGCAGAAACTGACAAAGGCGGTCATCAAGGCGCTGAAGCCGGACGGCGTTATCGTCACGCAGTTCAACGGCGCGCCTGCCGGGCAGACGATCTTCCACCTGCACGTGCACGTCATCCCGCGCTACGAGAACCTGCCGCTGCAGCGCCATCACGGCGGCAAGCCGGCGGACATGGATGTGCTGCGCGACCAGGCGGCGCGGATCGCAGCGGCGCTCGGGAAGTAGCCCTAGGCTACCTTGGACGCCTTGATCTGCTCCATCGTCAGCTTGCCACGGACAAGCTGGCTGTAGTCGTCGGCCAGCGTGCCGGTGATGTTGCCGGGCCGATAGAAATGCCCCGCCATCTCGGCGACGGGCGTCACCTCGGCGGCCGAGCCGGTGATGAAGCACTCCGAGAAGGTGGAAAGCTCTTCCGGCAGGATATGCCGCTCGATCACCTCGAAGCCCCGCGCGCGGGCGAGCTCGATCACCGTCTGCCGCGTGATGCCATTGAGGAAACAGTCCGGCGTGGGCGTATGGATCGCGCCGTCGCGGATGAGGAAGACGTTGGCGCCGGTGAGCTCAGCCACATAGCCGCGATAGTCGAGCATCAGCGCATCGGCGAAGCCCTGCGCTTCGGCCTTGTGCTTGGACATGGTGCAGATCATGTAGAGGCCGGCCGCCTTTGCCGCGGAAGGAATCGTCTCCGGCGACGGGCGTTTCCAGTCCGACATGGTCACGCGGATGCCCTTGGTCTTGTCGGCGAAGTAATTGCCCCAGAACCAGACCGCCACGCAGGTGCGGATCGAGGCCTGCTGGGCTGAGACGCCCATCATCTCGGACCCGCGCCACGAGAAGGCGCGGACATAGCAGTCGGCCATGCCATTCTTTTCCATGCACTCGAGCTTGATCCTGTCGAGCTCCGCCACGGGGACGGGGCATTTGTAGCCGACCAGTTCAGCCGACTTGTGCAGGCGCTTGGAGTGATCAGTGCTACGGAATACGACGCCGTCGTAAGCCCGCTCCCCCTCGAAGACGCAGGACCCGTAGTGCAGGCTATGGGTCAATACATGGATCTTCGCATCGCGCCACGGGACCATCTTTCCATCCAGCCAGATCCAGCCGTCACGGTCGTCGTAGGGAACGAAGTTGGAGGTAGAAGCAGCCATTTTGTCGTCCTTGGGAGACGTCTGTTATACGGGGTTTGAGGGTTGAGTTTCGCGCCTCGTCCTCCCATTGTCGGAGCGTGGCCATGCCTGTCAACCGACCCCATACCGCTTCCCCGCCGCCGGCCAGCGCCGACGGGCGCCTCTACCTGCGCGATCAGGACCTGAATGAGGGCGCCGCGGTGATCCGCGCAGCGGCCCGGAAACTCTCGCAACTGGTGGAATCCGTAGGCGCGGCTGCAAACCTTTCGGCGCCCGAACTCGACGTGCTGCAGGAAATCTTCGACCAGGGCGCGCTGGATGTGGGCGAGCTTCGCGCGC
This sequence comes from Hyphomonadaceae bacterium, assembly GCA_036554545.1. GTDB lineage: Bacteria > Pseudomonadota > Alphaproteobacteria > Caulobacterales > Hyphomonadaceae > UBA7672. The sequence goes on along the minus strand of DATBNA010000390.1, from coordinate 118 downwards.
GCCTGGGCGCTCCCAAGCAATCTCTTGCCCGCAACCTCAACCAGCTTGAAGCCCGCAATCTCGTAAAGCGCGAAACCGATCCGGAAGATCGCCGCCGCCGGCTGGTGAAGCTGACGCC
>DATBNA010000389.1:0-13038 GCA_036554545.1 Hyphomonadaceae bacterium | reverse complement strand
CCGCGAGGACCCGCGATGCCAGCGGCAGAACGGCTTCAGAAATACGGCCGATATTGGCGCCGATGTCGAGGAACACGCCGCCCTGGATCAACCGGCGGCACTCGCGGATCACGAGTTCGGTCTCGGTTGGAGGCGCGCCACGAAGGCGGCGCATGACGCCTAGCCCGAAGCCGCGGAAGGGCCGTTTCAACAGGGTCATCCGCTTTCAGTCCCCAGGATTTCCGTCCGCCGGCTTGATGCCGCAAGCCGGGCGCAGCGGCAAACGGTCGTGACGCCGCAAAAGCATGATTGCGCCGGCCGAGTTGCACGCTAGCCTTCAGGTCAGTCTGGAGGACAGGACAATCGCGACCCGCTTCGGTTTGATTGCAGCACTGGTGCTGGCTGGCATTTCCAGCGCAGCGCTGGCGCAAAGCGCCGTCCAGACCGCGCCTGTGTTTCTGGGCGGATATAACCCGGATGCCTGCCGCTTTCCTCCCGAGGCTCGCCGCGCAGGTCTTTCCGGCTGCTGCGACATGGACCTCGAGATCGATGCCGATGGCCGTGTGACCAGGATCGACGGCGTCTGCAGCGATCCAATGTTCCTCGAGCCGACGCGGCGCTGCCTCTCCGTGCTGGCCTTCGCGCCGGCCAAACGATACGGCCAGCCGGTAGCGTCCCCTCACCACATGGAATACGAGTGGCGCGCCAACGCGCCCTCACAGGGCAGCCTCTGCAAGCGCCTGACGAGCTGAACCGTCCGAGTCTTTCCAGTTCTGGGGTCGAATCCGAGAATGAGTCCCGATTCCGAAATGCTGGCGTGGTCGCAGTTCGTGCGCGACTGGGCGACGGCGCTGACGTTCGTTGCGGCGCTGCTGGCCGGCTTCTTCGGGTTGTTCCGCTATCTGCGCTCCGAGCGCATGCGCCAGACGGAACAGGTCCGCGAGCTGTTCGCGATGTTCTTCGACAACACGCGCTACCGCCGCATCCGCTTCGTGCTGGCCAATCCCGATACTCCGGATTTCGCGACGCTGAAGACCGAGCTTGAAACACCCGGCATGCCGCGAGAGCTGGAGGGCGAGCTGATCGACCTGCTCAACTTCTTCGAATTCGTCACCGGTCTTACGCGGCGCGGGCTGGTCGCCCGGAAAGACGTCGACTGGATGTTCGCCAACTTCATCGACCGCACCATCGGCATTGATTTCGTCCGCGCCTACATTCTGCGCCAGCACTTCGACGAACTGGCTGTCCTTTGCCGCAAGGCGGAACGGAAGACATGAGCGCGGGGCCGGCGGCGCGGCTCTTCGTCTACGGCTCCCTCAGGTCCGATGCGCCACGCGAACGGCAGGCCGCACGACTGGCCCATGCCTGTCTCGCGGCGGGGGCCGTACGCGAAGGAAAAGCCACCATATCCGGGCGGCTTTACGCGCCTGACTGGTTTCCCGCCTTTGTTCCCGGCGAGGGCGGAAAGGTGTGGGGCGAGGTCTGGCGCATCGAAAACCCCAGCCTTCTGGCCACGCTCGACGGTTACGAGGGCGAGGCTTATGTCCGTGAAATCGGGCAGGCGACGATCGAGGATGGCTCGCGGGTCACAGCCTGGACCTATCGCTATGTGGCGGACCTCGCCGGAGTTCCGCTGATCGCCTCTGGGGACTATCTCGATTGGGTGAGGACACGATGACCACCCGCTCTGCCGGCCCGGAAATCCTGAGACTGATCGACCTCCTGGCCAAGCTGCCTGGATTGGGCCCACGTTCGGCCCGGCGCGCCGCACTCCACCTCCTCAAGAAGCCTGACCAGTTGCTTTCGCCCTTGGCCGCGGCGCTGTCGGATGCCGCCGAGAAGGTTGAGGCCTGTTCCAACTGCGGGAATTTCGACACCATAAACCCGTGCTCGGTGTGCGCTGCGCCTGGTCGCGACCGTTCTGTCATCTGCGCTGTCGAGGAAGTCGCCGATCTCTGGGCCATGGAGCGCTCAGGCGTGTTCCGCGGGCTCTATCATGTGGTTGGCGGCACTCTATCCGCACTGGATGGCGTCGGCCCGGACCAGCTCAACATCGCGAAACTTGTCGAGCGGGCAGGTAGCGGCGAGGTGCGCGAGGTGATCCTCGCACTGAACGCCACCGTGGACGGCCAGACCACCGCTCACTACATCACAGATCGTCTGGCGCATTTGCCGGTGAAGGTGACGCGCTTGGCCCACGGTGTGCCTGTAGGAGGTGAACTCGACCATCTCGACGATGGCACAATCGCAGCGGCAATGGCGTCGCGGCGATGAGAGGGGGTAGGTGCGTGCCATGGTGAAACGCAAGGATGTCCCGGTTCTGCTGACCTTCGCCGCCGTGGGACTCGGCGTGGGCGTAGGCATGTGGCTGATGCGCGACCGCATCCGCGACGCCGCGCGTCAGGTCGGACCTGCCGCCAGGCGCCTCGCCGGCAACCCGCTCGACGTCTTTTCGACCGACCTGCCGGATGACGCCTTCGAGGGCGTCACCAACTATCCGCACATGCCGGAAGGCTGGCGTCCCAAGCGCGGCGTGCGGGACTAGCTTTTTTCCATTCTGAAGAATCGCGCGACCTTCCGAGGCCAATCGGTTGCCCGGAACAAATAAAGAACGTATGGTCGCGCCATGACAATCGACTTCCTGCACATCGTCCTGCTGGCGGCCGCCATCCTCGGGGCAGGCGCCGCATTCTGGTTTGCGACCCGCACGAAGCCCGACACAGCTGGGCTCATGGCGGAGCTCCAGCGCGAGCGCGAGGAGCGGGCGGCTCTCAAGTCCGAACTTTCCGAACAACGCGCCCGGGCCGAAACAGCGGAAAGGAAGCTTGAGGCCCAGGCCGCCGCCATGAAGGAACGCGAGGCAGGCATGGCCCGGGAGCGGGAGCAGCTGCAGAAGCTGCAGGCCGAAGGCGAAACCCGGTTCAAGGCGCTGGCCGACGCCGCTCTTCTCAAGTCGCAACAGCAATTCGTCCAGATCGCCGACGAGACGCTCAAGAAGCACAAGGAAGGCGCGCAGGGAGAGCTCGGGAAGATCCTCAAGCCGATCCAGGAAACCTTTGGCCAATTCCGTGAGAAGGTCGAGGCAATCCAGAAAGTCAGCGCCGAAGACCGCGCCAAGCTGGAAGAGCAGATCAAGCTCGTGGGCAAGAGCGTAAGTGAAACCCGAGAGGCAGCCAGCAAGCTGACCGGCGCCCTGACCTCGCCGCGCAGCGGCGGCCGATGGGGCGAGGACACCCTGCGCAACGTCCTCGAAATGGCCGGGCTGTCGCCCTACGCGGACTTCTCCGAGCAGGCTTCGAACGACACTGACAAGGGCCGGCAGCGGCCCGACTGCGTTATTCGCATGCCCGGCGGGCGGGAGCTGGTGGTCGATTCAAAGCTGTCGCTGGAAGACTATCTGGCCGCCACCGACCAGACCGATCCGGCCCTGCGGCGGCAGAAGATGGCGGCTCATGCCACGCGCGTCCGCACGCATGTGCAGTCGCTGACGCGGAAGGAATACTGGAAGGACTTTTCCGAGCGCGTCGACTTCGTGGCGATGTTCATCCCGGTAGAGAGTTCCTACGTCGCGGCGCTGGAGCACGACCGGGACATTTTTGACTTCGCCGCCAAGAACAACGTCATCATCGTGACCCCGGCGACGCTTCTCGGTCTGGCCAAGGCCGTGGCCTATGGCTGGCGGCAGGAACAGATGGCGAAGAACGCCGAGCAGGCCAAGAAGCTCGGCCAGGACCTCTACGACCGCATGGCCAAGTTTACGGAGTATATGGGCAGGGTCGGAAACGGCCTGGGCAATGCGACCAAGGCCTATAATGAAATGGTCGGGTCCTTCGAAAGCCGGGTGCTGCCTGCAACCCGCAAGCTGGAGGAGCTGCAGTTCGCTGATCCCAGCAAGATGGTTGAGGAGCCCAGCCAGATCGAGCTTGCGCCACGGCAGCTGACGCTTCTGGACCTTCCGCCGGCCGAGCCGGACAAGGCGCTTGCGGCGCCGCGTCCCAAATCGGTGAAGTGAAACGTCCAACTGCAGACCGGGGCGGCAAAGCCTTGATTTCAGGGTTGCTCACGGTTGCATTCACTTGACGGCAAGGCGGCCCGTTCATAGCTAGCCGTCATGGCCATCCGCCCCATTCTCACCGTTCCCGACCCTGTCCTGAAGCAGGTCTCCAGACGTGTCGACGCCGTCACCGACGAGACGCGCAGGCTCATGGATGACATGCTTGAGACCATGTATGCGGCGCCCGGCATTGGCCTTGCCGCCATCCAGGTCGGCGTGCCCCAGCGTGTCATCGTCATGGACCTCGCCAAGGAAGGCGATCCGCCGGCGCCGCGCTATTTCGTGAACCCGGAAATCCTCGAGTCCAGCAACGAGATGCAGACCTATGAAGAAGGTTGCCTCTCGGTTCCCGACTATTTCGACGAGGTCGAGCGTCCCAATCGCGTGAGGCTCCGCTACCTCAACTATCAGGGCGAACAGGTCGAGGAGTGGGCCGAGGGCATGTATGCGGTGTGCATACAGCACGAGATGGACCACCTGCAGGGCACGCTCTTCATAGACCACCTGTCGCGCCTCAAGCGCTCCTTCGCCATCAACAAGGTCAAGAAGGCCAAGAAGAAGGACGCCGCTTAGGGCTTCCGGCCTTTCCCCCTTTTGCGCCCGGCCTGTATACAGGCCGGGCCTTTCATTTGCGGCGCGGGGAAGCCTTGAAAGCGAGAGTCGTCCGGTTCGCCTTCGCGCTGCATCGCTGGATGGGTGTAATCCTCGGCCTCCTGATGCTGATGTGGTGTCTGTCAGGCATCGTGATGATCTGGGCGCCATATCCCTCGACCACGCTGGGTTCGCGCGACTTTCGCATCGAGGGGCTGGCGCCGATCGCGCTGCCAGAGCGGGTTGTGCTGCCTGAAGTTCCGGAAGCGGCCACGCTATCGAGTGCGCGGGTGGAGATGCTCGGCGACCGCCCTGTGATCGCGCTGGCGTGGCAGGGAGAGCAGGGCGGACGCGGTCTTTTCGATCTCTCTACAGCCCGGAAGATCGAGAACATCGGTGAGGCCGAAGCGCTGAAAGTGGCGCAGGTCTATGTCGCGCGCCACGGCATCGAAGGCGCGCCTTCCGTGAAACGCCTCGCCGAGCGCGACGAGTTCACGGTCGCCGGATACTTCAATTCCGGGCGGCCCTACTACGAGGTGCGTCTCAACGATGCCGACGAGACGATGCTCTACGTGGCTTCGACAACCGGCGAGGTCCGCCAGCGCACAACCGGCTCGCTGCGCCTCACCTCGTGGCTCGGGGCCATTCCGCACTGGCTCTATTTCGCCGAGCTCAGGAAGGACGCTGCGCTGTGGGGGCAGGTGATCATATGGACGTCGCTGGCCGGATGCTTTCTCACCGTCCTCGGCCTCTTCGTCGGCATCCGCCAGTTCCGCCGCCGGCATTCGACCAACAGGCTGGCATCGCCCTATCGCGGCGCGAAGTTCTGGCATCACATGACCGGCCTCGTCTTTGGCGTGCTGGTGCTGACCTTCACCTTTTCCGGCTTCGCATCGATGCAGCCTTGGGGCTGGCTCGAATCCGGACCGAGGGTCGGTGAGGCGGTGGATCGCCTCGCGGGCAAACCATCGACATGGGCCGACGTCCGCCCGGCGCTGGAAGCCCAGCTCGGTACGTTGCGCGCTGCCTCCATCGAAACCGTGCAGCTGTCCTACTCGCAAAAGGATGGCGGACCGTTCTTCATCCGGCGTCTTGCCGACGGATCTCGCCAGCGCCTTGCCGCCAGCGGGCAGCCCGCGCCGTTTGACGCCGCCGCTCAGCACCGCGCTGCCAGCCTGCTCGCCGGCGAGGGCGCAACCCCGGTGATCGACCTTATGACCCGCGCCGACACGTTCTATTATCCGGGCGCAGCGGCGTCCGACTTCCCAGTCGTCCGGATCACCGTGCCCGAGATGGAGGATACGCGCTTCTATCTCGACCCGGTCACCGGCGATGTGCGCTTCGTCGCCGATCCCGGCGCTCGTGGTTTCCGCTGGTGGCACATGGCGCTGCACACCTTCGACGTAATCGGCTCGCCCATCCGCGAGATCGTGATCCTGCTGGCGATGCTTGGCGTCACCGCCGTCTGCGCGTTCGGAGCGTGGATCGGCATCCGGAAGCTCGCCCGTGGGGGCAAGCTCGACAATCTGCCGGAAAACTAGGCCTGCAGGTGGTGACGCCTAGAACGGCGCGATCTTGTCGTAGATCCGCTTGCCATAGCGGTCGCGCTGCACCTGGCTGATGTCGCCGCGGCCGCCATAGGAAATCCGCGCTTCGGCGATCTTGGTGTGCGCGATCGTGTTGTCCGAAGCGATGTCTTCGGGCCGGATCACGCCGGAGATCAGGAGTTCGCGCAGCTCGTTGTTGATACGTACTTCCTGGCTGCCGCCGATGACGAGGTTGCCGTTAGGCAGCCGGTCGGTGATCACCGCCGCCACGGTGAGGTTTACCGATTCCTGCCGGTTCACCGAGCCGTTGCCTGCGGAGGACGACGTCGAGTCGAAGCCGACCGCCGGATCGAGCGTGACGCCTTCGCCGACCAGATTGCCTTCAAGGCCGAGCAGCGCCTGGATGCCCGATTCCTCAGCAGTCGAGCGGCTGCGCTGGGTCGAATTGTTGAGCTGGGCCGAATCCGAAATCTCGATGTTGATGGTGAGAATGTCGCCGATGTCGCTCGCGCGCTGGTCGCCGAAGAAGGATTTGGCGCCTGTGCGCCAGAGCGAGTTGGGCGCCGCGGCTTCGGCGCGCGGCGTGGGCAGGGGCATGGAAACGCGGTTCGATCCGGCGACCGTTGCCGGGTTGGAGATCGGCGTCATCTCGGGCGGGGCGATGGCGCTGGAGATGCTGCCGCATCCGCCGAGAAGAGCAGCGCCGAGCGCTGCGAGTCCGGTGCGAGTGTTCATCGACTTCTCCTAGCGTCTCACGTGCGCTTCGCCCTCGGCTGTCGCCACGGCGTCAATGGTGCGTTTGGAATAGGTGTTGAGGATGCGGACGCTCTCGCCCTTGCCGGCGTCAGCCTGCGCCTGCCCGTCGACGATGAGCTTCAGCCCCGGCGATGCATAGACCAGCTTCACGGGGTCGCCCTTGCGGATCAGTGCGGGTTGCCTGATGTCGCCCGACTGCAGCGGCTGTCCAGACTTGAGCGCGCGTTTGGCTTCCATGCCGAGGACGAGATCAATGTCCGCGACGCCGTTGCGGTTCGCGCGGAGGGAAGAAGCCGGCGCCCAGTCGATATCGGCATCAGTGATGCGATGGCCGCGCGCCACATCGCGCACCAGGACGATGATTTCCGCATCTTGCATGTCTGCGCCAAGCAGCTGGGTCGTATTGGCCGGCCGCGCCACATTGGCGGGTTTCGCCGGCGTCGCATTGCCGCCGGCGCGCGTCACCCAGATCGGCTTGTCGAGCGGGATGGCGAGGATGACGCCGGACTTCTTGGCGACGGAAACGAGGAAGGCAGGATCGAGGGCCAGCGTCTGGCCCGGCGGCGGGGCAGGGCCGACAAGGATGGTAGCCGCATCGCCGGTGACCGGGGCGACGTCGCCCAGCGCGATCCAGTCGCCTTTGACCACGGTTTGCGCCGCTGCGAACGGCGCCAGGGCGAGTGAAGCGAGAGTGAGGAGCGCGAAGCGAATCATTGCCGTTACCGCAGGTTGCTGGCGGCGCGCAGCATCTCGTCTGTGGTCGTGATCACCTTGGAGTTCATCTCGTAGGCGCGCTGCGCCGTGATCAGCGCCGATATCTCGGTCACCGCGTTGACGTTGGACGTTTCAAGGAAACCCTGCTGGACAGTGCCGTAGCCGACGCCGCCCGGCTGGCCGCGATTGGCCGTCCCCGACGCCGCCGTCTCAAGGAAGAGGTTGTCCCCGATCGCTTCAAGGCCTGCCGGGTTCACGAAGCGCGCCAGCTCGAGCGCGCCGACATCCTGTGGGTCGCTGCCATCCGGCATGATTGCCTGCACCACGCCTTCGCGGTTGATCGAAATGCCGACCGCATCCTCCGGGATCGAAATCCCCGGCGCGACGATGAAGCCATCCTCGGTGACGATCTGCCCGTCCGGGCTGCGGGCAAAGTTGCCGGCGCGCGTGTAGGCGTCGCGACCGTCCGGCATCTGCACGATGTAATAGCCGTCGCCCTGGATCGCCATGTCGAAGGGATTGTTGGTCTGTGTGATGCTGCCCTGTTCGGTCACGCGATAGACCGAGCCGGACTTCACGCCGACGCCGACCTGCACGCCTGTCGGCACGATGGTGCCGGCGTCGGAGGAGGTGACGCCCATCCGTTCGACGTTCTGGTAGAGCAGGTCCTGGAATTCGGCGCGCTGGCGCTTGAAGCCCGTCGTGTTCATGTTCGCGATGTTGTTCGCGATCACCTCGACGTTGAGCTGCTGGGCCTGCATGCCGGTGGCGGCGGTGTTGAGAGCGCGCATCTAGTCTGCCTCCTGGGCCTATCCGAAGCGGGTGAGCTTCTCGATCGAAGCTCCCCGCAGTTCATCCGATTGCGAGATCATCTTGCTGACCGCCTGATAGGCGCGGCTGATCTCGATCATCTGGGTAAGTTCCGCGACCGCATTGACGTTCGAGCCTTCGACGAAGCCTGCCGCGATGCGTGAATTCTCATTCGGCGCCCGCGGCGTTTCGCCAGTCGAGCGCCACATGTTGTTGCCGACCTTCTCCAGCGCCGTCGGCGTATCGAACGCCACCGTCCGAAAAGTCCCGAGCATCGCCTCGTTCTGCGAGACCGTACCCTCGCGCGAAATCGAGATAGGTCCGCCTTCGGGATCGATGGTGATCGGCCCGCCATCGCCCAGCACCAGGTCGCCATTGCGCGTGATCACGCGGCCTTGCGTGTCCAGCGCAAATCGCCCGTCGCGCGTATAGGCCTCGCCATCGCTCGTCTGCACGACGAAGAAGCCTTCGCCTTCAATGGCGAGGTCCAGCGGATTTCCCGTCTGTTCCAGCGGCCCTGTCGAAAAGTCGCGCTGCAGCGTCCATGCGTCGACGAACGCGATTTCCTGCGGCGTGTCGTGCGCCGCGGCGGGGCGCTCCGACAGTTCGCGCATCACCAGCCGCTCGGCCTTGAAGCCGGCGGTCGTCATGTTCGCGAGATTGTTCGCGGTCATGTCCATCCGCTGCCGCAGCACCTGCTGCGCGGACAGGCCGACCATGAATGAGTTGTCCATAGGCCGCCATTTGTCCCCGAGCGCGCATTTGGCGCTTGTCGAGGCCAGGCTGTCCCGCGTCCGCGTCTTCTGCGGCGGCCGCATGAATTGTCGGGCGATCCTGCGGGATTGCGGTTAACGGGATATTGCTGGATCGAAGCGTCGCTGCCCGTAATACCCGGCAGGAATTGCCCATCTCCACCAATCCTTAACCATACCGGGCCGAATTTGCCGGGCGCCCCGGAATGTCCGGGGCATCAACCGATTCCCCGGGACGCGAGCCTGATGGCCAAGAAGGACAAGGCGAAAAAGGGCGAGAAGCCCGAAGAGCCGGAAGCGGAAGTCCCCACCGCCGAAGGCGAGGAAGGCGCGCCGCCGGCCAAGAAAAAAATGGCCGGAAAGACGCTCGTCCTCTTCATCATCCTCCCGGCGATCCTTGTTCTCGGAGGCGGCGGCGCTGCGGCATTCATGCTGCTTGGCGGCAAGCCGGCCGAAGCCGGAGCGCATGGCGAAGCCAAAGATACCCACGCCGAAAAGAAGCCCGAGAAGAAGCCCGCCAAGAAGGATGACCATGGCGGCGGAGGCGGCGACGGCGCGGCCGCCGCAGGCGCGACCGCCGAAGATCTGGATACGGGACGCCTGCTCGACTGCGAGGAGGGTAACCCCTGCTACTATGCGATGCCCGATCTCATCGTAAATCTTGCCGCCGTCGACGGCCAGCGTGAGCAATCGCTGAAGCTCGACCTCGTGCTCGAGTCGAGCGACCCGCACAATTTCGACGCCGTCCCTGCCGCGATGCCGCGTCTCAAGGACCAGCTCAACTCCTTCCTGCGCGAGTTGCGCGTCGAGGATCTCAACGGCTCGGCCGGCACCTACAGGCTGCGCCGCGAACTGATGAAGCGGTTCAACGTCGCAATGGCGCCGGCGAAAGTCGATGCGGTGCTGATCGAAGGCATGTTGATCCAGTAGAGGGCCGAAGAGTGGCGAACCAACCCACCGATGAGCAGATGGCGTCCGACTGGGACGCCAGTGTCGGCAAGCCTGCCGGCGCGGAGAATGCGTGGGAGGCCGAAAAGCCCTCCGGCGGCGGTGGCGGCGGCGCTACCGTGGAACAACCACAGTCGATTGCGGCTGCGACAGTCGGCTCCGAACGCATTCTCAACCAGGACGAAATCGACTCGCTCCTGGGTTTCTCTCTGGAGGAAGAGAACGGCGCCAAGCGCAACGGCATTCGTGCGCTGATCAACTCGGCGCTGGTCTCGTACGAGCGCCTGCCCATGCTCGAGGTCGTCTTCGACCGCCTCGTGCGCCTGATGACCACCAGCCTGCGCAACTTTACGTCGGACAACGTCGAAGTGTCGCTGGACGCCATCCAGTCCATGCGCTTTGGCGATTATCTCAACTCGATTCCGCTGCCAGCCATCCTCGCCGTGTTCAAGGCCAAGCAGCTCGACAATTTCGGCCTCCTTACGGTCGATTCAAACCTCATCTATTCCATCGTCGACGTGCTGCTCGGCGGCCGGCGTGGTTCGGTTGCTGTGCGCGTCGAAGGGCGACCCTACACCACGATCGAGCGCGTCCTCGTAACGCGCCTCGTGGAAGTGATCCTGCACGACGCCCGCAAGGCGTTCGATCCGCTCACCTCGGTCGACTTCGAGCTCGACCGCATCGAAACCAACCCGCGCTTCGCCGCCATCGCCCAGCCCGCCAACGCCGCCATCCTGGTGAAGCTGCGCATCGATATGGAAGACCGCGGCGGCCGCTGCGAGCTGCTGCTGCCATACGCCACGCTCGAGCCGATCCGGAAAATGCTGCTGCAGAACTTCATGGGCGAAAAGTTCGGCCGCGACAACATCTGGGAAGGTCACCTTGCCACCGAACTCTGGTCGGCGCCGACGACGCTGCGCGTCGTGCTCGACGAGTTCACCCAGCCGCTCGGCAAGATGATGAACCTGGCGGTCGGCGACACGCTGGTGATGAACGCCACGCCAGAATCCAAGGCGCACCTGATGTGCGGCGACATCCATCTCACCCACGGCCAGGTCGGCCGCATCGGCCAGAAGGTGGCGATGCGTGTCGAGGCCCCGATCACGCAGGCGGCAAAGAAACGAGTACTGGAGGCGCGCTGATGAACCCGCTCTACACCATGATTCTCGAAATCGTTCTCGCGAGCCTGCTGCTCATCGTCATCGCCTACTGCATGCGCCTGGACGGCAAGTTGAAGGCGTTGCGGACGGGCAATGCTCGCATGCTCGAGGCCGCCAAGGAGCTGCAGTCCTCCGTGCTGCACGCCGAAAACGCTGTCGCCGCCCTGCGTCGTTCGGCGGATGCGGCGGGCCGCGAGCTGCAATCCCGGATCGACGAGGCTCGCGCTGTCGCCGCTCAGCCGATCCTCCGCGAAGTTCCGCGTGAAGAGCCGCGCGGCAACGTCGATTTCACCCTGCGCCGGCGCAGCGTTCTCTAGGAAGGGGCGAGGATGTCCAAGGTCAGGGTTCTTCCCGCCCTCATCGCCGTGTCGCTCGGCGTCGTCGCCTTCAAGGGCGTCGACATCTATCAGGCCGTGGCCCAGGTGGTCGAAGGCGAGGCTGCAGGCCCCAAGCCCGAGACAGAATTGACCGCCGGCGTCGGCGAGCGGGCCGGGGATGAGGCAGGGCCGCCCGCGACCACGCGCGCCGACCAGTGCCTGCCCAGTCTCGACTACGCCGCTGAGACCGGCATCTCCGAACAGGAAATCCTGGTCCTCCGCAGTCTTGCAGACCGCCGCAAGGCGCTCGATGAGCGCGAAGTCGGCGTCGAGACGCGCGAGCAAGCGGCAGCGGCCGCCGAGCAGCGCGTGCAGGACCAGATCGCTGAACTCAAGAAGGTCGAGACCAATGTTCAGGCTCTGCTGACCTCGATGGAGACCAAGCGTGACGAGCGCATGACGGCGCTGGTCAAGACCTACGAGGCAATGAAGCCAAAGGATGCTGCCGAGATCTTCGATGGAATGGACGACAAGGTGCTGCTCGATCTTGCCAAGAGCATGAAGCCCGCAAACCTTGCTTCGGTCATGTCTCTGATGGCGCCCAAGCGCGCCGAGGCTCTCACGCGCATGCTGGCGCAGCTGGCGAGCGTGCCCGCTGAACCTGTCGAACTGCCGAAGACGCCTGCGTGACGGAGCGCCCTTCATCCCGGTGGGCGACCCGTCTCTCGCTGGCGGGCGCAGCCGCCCTCGGCGCCATTGCGCCGTCCTGGGCGGATCGTCCGGTCGCGTTGTCGATCAGTGAGACCGGCGGCTACGCCCGTATCACCGCGAAGTGGGGCGATGGCGACCAGAGCGCGCCGAAGATCGCAGCGTCGATAGCCGGCAACGACCAGGTGCTCGTGCTGCGCTTCGACCAGAAGGTTGCGGTGGACCTCGACGCCTTGAGGGAAGGCCTGCCGAGCTGGGCCGCCGCCACGCGCATGGACGCCGACGGCATGACGGCGCGCATCGGCCTCAAACAGCCTGGACGCCTTCATGTATCGACCTCTGTCGATATCGCAGCCGTCGATCTTGTTCCGAAAGACGCCGCAACCGATCCGCCGGATATCGTATCTCCGCTCGCCGCTGTGCGTGCGAAGGAAGAAGAGGCAAAGCGCGCAGCGGCCCTTCCGAAGCCGCCGAGGATCGACGACCTGGAGATTCGCGGCAGTCATTCGGGAGAGTCATCCCGCGTAGCCTTCTACTGGCCCGAACGCGTCGGCTACAGGGTCGTGGAAAAAGGCGAGGGGACGCTGAAGCTTCTTTTCGCGCGCCGCGCCAAGGCGGACCTTGCCTATCTGCGTATCACGCCTCCGGCCAATCTCGAAAAATTCGACGCCCAAAACACCGACAAGGGTTACCTCGTCACCA
>DATBNA010000359.1:0-1728 GCA_036554545.1 Hyphomonadaceae bacterium | reverse complement strand
GAGAAAGGATGCCGGCGTCCGTGGGTCTGGATGCCACGGACGCCTGGCAGTTGGCTCTTCCCCCAAGGCGGGCGCTTACGGGATCTGCCGTCCCTTGCCTCGCCTCGCTTATCCTGCAGCAGCCGGAATGCCGGCCGTCGTGTTCTTCGCCATGCGAGCCAGGCGGGCAGCCCACGGGCTGGTCGGCTTGTTCATGGTGCGCTCCGCGGCGAAGGCCTCCGCGGTCTGCTTCATGCCCCCGCGGATGGCGGCGTGGAGCGCCGTCAGCGAGAGGACGTCGCGCTGGGCGTGGCTGCCGCCGAAGCGCTGGGCGATGCCGCGGACGGCGGCCAGCTTCTCGACGGTCTCGGCATAGCGTTTCGCTTCGAACGCCACGAGGGCTTCGGCGATCGGCAGTCCGACATCGCGGGTCATGAAGGCGTTGTCCGTGGCGTCTTCCTTCGCGGCGCGGCGCATGGTCATGAGCGTGCGCTCGACATCGCGTTCGCGGCCGGCGCCGAGGAAGGCCATGATCGCGTGGACGTCGTTGAAGGCGTAGACGCCGTCCTCCGCCTTCTGCTCCCACACGCGGGCGAGGCGCTGGAAGCGGTCGCCGGTGTCGACGCCTTCGAGATGGAGGCGCCAGAGCATGGCGGAGGCGTCCAGCATTTCGAGAACGATGTTGCTTTCGTCGTTCGGCCGGATGCGCTGGTCATAGAGCTTCAGCACCGTCTTGTGGTCCTGCTGGTCGAGATAGAGCAGAGCGAGGTGCCACCAGTTGTGATAGGCAAAGCCGCAATCGGTCGACCAGCCTTGCGCCGTGCCTTCGAGCCAGCCCCTCCCTTCATCCGTATCGCCGCGCATCTCGTGCACGTGCGCCACAGCGTGGGCCGCCCAGGCGTCGCGCTCTTCCGAGTCGATGGCCTCGACGCCGAGGGCTTCGGCCGCGGCGTAGTCGCCGCATTCCTCGTGGCCGAAGGCGGCCATGCCGAGAATGGCGTGCCAGGCTTCATCGCCGTGCTTGTGCGCGCGCATCGCCTGCAGCGGCCAGTCGCGCAGGTCGGACTGGCGGCCGGTGAAGAAGCAGCCGACATGGCCGTTCTGCAGCGCGAGGATGTCGCGCGGATTTTCCTGGCTGACGCGGCCGTAGATGGTTGTCGCTTCGTGGAAGCGGCCCTCGGCCCACGCCTTTGCGCCGGCGAAATGTTCGCGCTCGCGGTCGTTCATCCGTCCGTTGGCGGCGGCCTTGAGGCTGCGCGCGACTTCAGGCGCGAACTGCTTGTCGGTGATCTGGCCGAGCACGATGGCGCGTGTCGCCCAGGCCAGCGAGAAGGCCGGGTCGGCGTCGAGCGCCTGGTCGAGCGTGGCGATGGGATCGCCGTGATAGGTGCGGATCTCGAACAGGGCCTGGTCGAACTTCGACACGGCCTGGCGCGAGGGCGTAGACACCGCGTTTCCGTAGAGGTCTTTCAACATTGACGTTTTCCTTGCGGAGGAGGAGGTCGTGGCGACGCCGACGCTTCCCGTTCCCTCGTTGGGGACGAGTCCGGCGCCGCCACGCTTCACCTGTGGTCTGGGGTTGGTCAGGCGAAGTTCAAAGCGGGCTGACCGGCGAGAGTGGCGATCAGGAAAAGTGCAACGGCGCTCAGCGCGGAGAATTCAACGGCGAGGGCCGCAGTGGCAATGTGCTTGTGCATGGGGAGGTGCTCGTACTTTTCTTTTTATGGTTGTCTTCTTGTTCGTCCGGCA
>DATBNA010000356.1:0-4673 GCA_036554545.1 Hyphomonadaceae bacterium | reverse complement strand
GCTGCATGGGCGAGGCGGAGCAGACCGAAAAAACTGGCGAACGGCGTTCACCGGTCCGCAGAAGACGGTGGAGCATCAGCGAGCCTGACCGGTGGAAGAAAGTTCGGTCGCGCCGCACGTCTTTGTTGCAATTTGAATCGCCGATCTGCGAAGGTTGATTCACTGAATCGACCTCGAACGAAAGGCAGCCGTGCCTCATAGCGACTCCACGCTCATCACGATGCTTGCCGTGGGCCTCGGGCTCGCCTTCGTGTTTGGCGCTGTCGCGACGCGGCTGAAGCTTTCGCCGCTGGTGGGGTATCTGATAGCGGGTGTCGTTGTCGGGCCTTTCACGCCCGGTTTCGTAGCCGACACGGATCTGGCTCAGCAGCTGGCCGAGATCGGCGTCGTCCTGCTGATGTTCGGGGTGGGACTGCATTTTTCGCCGAAGGACCTGCTGTCGGTGCGTGCAGTGGCGGCGCCGGCGACGGTGCTGCAGATATTGGCGATGGCGGTCGCCGGCATCGCCATGGCGATGATGTTCGGCTGGTCGCTAGAGACCGGAGTGGTGTTCGGACTCGCGATATCGGTGGCGAGCACGGTCGTTTCGCTGAGGACGTTGCAGGAGCGGCGTCTCATGCAGACCGAGCGAGGGCGGCTGACGGTTGGATGGCTGGTCGTCGAAGATCTCGCCATGGTCGTGATCCTGGTGCTGATACCAACGTGGGCGCAGATCCGCAGCGAGGTGGTGGACGGGCAGGCGGTCACGGTGCTGCAGCTGCAGGACGCCGGTCTCGCTGTGGCGCTGACAATCGGCAAGGTGGCGGTGTTTGCGCTGATCATGCTGTTGGCCGGCAAGCGCGTGGTGCCGTGGGTCCTGCATCGCGTGGTGCACATGGGATCGCGGGAGCTGTTCCGGCTTGCCGTGCTCGCGATCGCCTTGGGCGTCGCCTATCTTGCGTCGGCGCTGTTCGGTATCTCGTTCGCGCTGGGCGCCCTGTTCGCCGGACTGATCATGGCGGAGAGCGAGCTGTCGCAACAGGCGGCGAACGAGACGCTGCCGTTGAGAGACGCGTTCGCGGTGCTGTTCTTCGTCTCGGTCGGCATGCTGTTCGATCCGATGATCCTGCTGCGTGATCCGTGGCCGCTGCTGGTCACGGTGGCGCTGATCGTGGTCGTGAGGACGGCGCTGGGGTTCGGGCTGCTGCGGCTGTTCGGGCAGAATCTCGAGACGTCCGCATCGGTGACGGCGAGCCGCGCGCAGATCGGCGAATTCTCCTTCATTCTTGCGGGGCTCGGCCTGCAGTTCGGACTGATCCCGGAGGATGTGCGGGATCTGGTCCTGGGCGGGGCAATCGTCTCGATCATCCTGACGCCCGCGGTGTTCGTGCTGGGAGAGAGATGGGTGCGCAAGCATGCGCCCCCTGAGCCCGAGGCGCCGGCGGCGCCACCGCCGGCGCGCCGGCGGGCCGTGCTGGTGGGCTATGGACGGGTGGGTTCGCTGATAGGCCGTGCGCTGGATGGAGCGATGGCCGAGTACGCGGTGATCGAGGATCGGGAAGACCTGGTGGAACAGTTGCAGGAGCGGGGCATCGCCGCAATCGCCGGCAATGCGATCTCACGCGAGGTGATGGAACAGGCCAACGTGGCCGAGGCGGACCTGCTGTTCGTGACGGTGCCGAACGGGTTCGAAGCGGGACGCATCGTGGAGCTGGCGCGCGAGATGAACCCCAAGGTGCGGGTCTATGCGCGGGCGCACAGCGATGCCGAGGTCGAGCATCTGAAGGGCTTCGGTGCGGACCTGATCGTCTCGGGCGAAAAAGAGATTGCCGACGCCATGATACAGGCGGCGGCCCATATCATTCCGCGGCGGTTGTCGCAGAGCGCGTAGGGCGACATTGCCATGACGGGTGTGATGAGAGGCCTTGCTGTTGCTGCGGCGACGATGCTGGCGGCGCCGGCCGGGGCACAGGCCCCGCGGGAATACGAGACGCTGGATGTGGCCGAGCTGCAGCAGATCGTCGAGCAGGGCGGATTGCAGGTCGTGGCGATCGAGCCCCGCAACATAATGGCCAGCGACGGCAAGGGCGCGCCAGTGCGGTTGTCGCTGGCTGGATGCGATGTTCATGGCCAATGTCGCGTCGTGCGGGCCTATACACGCTATATCATCGGCGGGAGCGAACGAGGCGCGGCTGCAGTTGATGACTTCAGCAGGAATTTCACGAGTGCAACGCTGATCCGCCTGCTGGCCGCCGATGAGCCTGCGGTGGACGTCGGTCGCGACGCGTCGCTGGAGGGCGGGCGGGCGGCGGGGGAGATCATCGGCGAAATCGCGACCGCAATGAGCGATGCGCGATTGCTGCGCGACAGGCTGATGGAAGCCGATCCGTTCCTGAAGGCGACGCTGGGCAGGCGCTAGAGAAGCGTCGCGAGAACGCTGAGCATTTTCTCCCAGGCGGCGCGCGAGCGGTCGACGAAGTCGGCCCACTCCGGCGGCATGGCGTGCATGAGGCGGACGGAGCAGCCGTCGGCGGTTGGCGTGATGTCGATTGTAACGGTCGAGCCGTCGGCGTCGGCTTCACCGGCGATGCCCCAGGTGAAGACGATGCGCTTGCCTGGAACGAGCTCAAGAAACCTGCCGACATGGTCGATCTCGTGCTCGCCGCGACGGACCTTGTAGGAAAAGGCGCCGCCGACACGGGGCTCGTTGCGGATATGAAGGATGGTCTCCTCTCGCAGCAGAGGGCCGAACATGAAGCGGCCGATCATCTCGGTGGAGAGGATGGCGTCGTAGACACGCCGGGGCGGGACCTTGAAGCTCTGGACGGCGATGGCGGCAGGAATGGCCATGGTCACATGTCCTCCGGCCACCTGGTGGTTTCGATGAGGGGCTCGCCGGTCTCAAGCAGGCTCTTGAGGCTCGACAGAAGCGGCGGCCAGCCGCCTGAGGTGGCTTCGATGAGCTTCGAGTTGGGACGATCCATTTCGTGGGTCAGCGTCAGCTTCACCGAACCGCCTTCCTGCGGCTCGATCTCGTAGGTGAGCCTGGAATGCCCCTCGGCCTTGAGTTCGGGAAGGAACTGGTTCTCCCAGGTGAGGACGAGGCGTCGCGGCGGATCGCTTTCGATGATCCTCCCGGAGTCGGCGACGCGGCCGTCGGGGATCATGGCGCGCCATGACGCGCCGGGTTTCCATTCCGACTCCTGCCAGGTCTCGCACCAGTAGCGTTTGGTGAATTCGGGCTGCGTGAGGCCGGCCCAGAGTTTTTCCGGCGTCGTGCGGATGTGGATGACGTAGACGAAGCGTGATTGCGGGGCGGCCGTCATTCTGACTCCAGTTTCTTTTTCAGGTCGACAAGCGCATCGACCCGGGCGCGTTCGAACTTCCGTATCCAGCGGTTCGCGATCTGCGCGATCGGAACCGGGTTGAGGTAGTGAAGCTTTTCGCGCCCGCGTTTTACGGTCGCGACGAGATTCGCCTCCTCCAGGATCGCAAGGTGTTTCGAGACGGCCTGGCGCGTCATCGAAAGCCCCGAACAGAGCTCGCCGAGCGTCTGAGCGCTTTTGGCGCTGAGGCTGTCGAGCAGAGCGCGGCGGCTTTCGTCCGCGAGGGCCCGGAACACCAGATCCATGCACTTCAATATGCAACCAAATGGTTGCCTGTCAAGTCGAGAGATCAAGGAAAAAAGGAGAGAGACAATGGGCGGTGTCCGTGGACGGGATGTGATCCTGAAGATCGGAAACGGCGGTGAACCAGAATCGTTCGCGGTCGTGGCAGGCGTCAGGGCGCGGACAATCACGCTTAGCGTTGGCCTCGTGGATGCGACGACGGCGGAAAGCTCAGGCGCCTGGCGCGAGCTGATTGCCGGCGGTGGAACCAAACGTGTCGAGGTCAGCGGCTCAGGGGTGTTCAAGGACGCAGCATCGGATGCGCGAATGCGCGCGGCGTTCTTCTCAGGCGAGACGCCGAGGCTGCAGCTCGAAGTCGGCGGCTTCGGCGTCCTCACAGGATCGTTCGCCATCGTGGAGCTCGCCTACAGCGGCGAACACAATGGCGAGGCGATGTTCTCTGTCAGGCTGGCGTCGGCCGGCGCGGTTTTGTTCGAAGCCTAGGATCAAGGAGGAGTTTGGGAATGGACAGGCAGGATGGCGGCGCGCCGCCGGATTTCGAGGAGCAGAGCCGTGTGGCGGGCGAAATGCTGGAGCGGTCGCTGCTGAAGGCGGTGGGTTCGGTCGAGGCGGAGCTGACGCGCGTGATGCGCACGGGCGAGGCGGACATGGAACGGCTGGCGCAAAGGGTAGCAGAGACGCTGGCGCATCTTGCCGTGGACAGTGTGTTCGGTGGCGAAGGCGCGGCCGGCGATGGGGCTGGATCGCTGAACGGGATTGCGACTGCGATCGCGCGGGCGGTTCGGCGCGGGTCGAGGTTCACATGAGCGCGTTCCATGAAGTGAGGCTGCCGCTGGCTCTGGCGTTCGGGAGCAGTGGTGGGCCGGAATATGCGACGGATGTGACGCGACTCGCGTCCGGCGTCGAAAGCCGGAACGCGCGGTGGGCAGGATCGCGGCGGCGATGGGAAGTCGGCGGAGCGCCGGTAAAGGCCGATGCTGCACATGAACTGGTCGCGTTCTTCGAGGCGCGGCGCGGGCGGATGCACGGATTTCGCTTTCGCGATCCGGTGGACTGGAAGAGCTG
>DATBNA010000351.1:0-5871 GCA_036554545.1 Hyphomonadaceae bacterium | reverse complement strand
CTCATGTGTCCCGACACCCTGACGGCCACGCCGGCCGCCGCCCTTTCATCCCGAAGCTTCGGTCGACCTCGAAACCTCCCTCCGAAAGGGCGCATGCAGTATCCGCCAGCCTCAGGGGGTGTTGGATAACTTTTCTATCGTTGGGGCCTACTACGTTGAATTTATGGGGAAAGTGCAAGAAGAAATAGGGGGATTTGGTCTTTGGTTTTCGCCGGGTTTGCTGCGAGGGCCACGCGAGAGGCTGGCGCCCTTGCCGCCGGTAAGAAACCGCGTATAACGCCCGCCATTCCGACACGCGGACCCATTCCGGTGCGGGCGAAAGCTCGTTCTGTCCGCGGCGGCCAACCGGATCAGGAGAATACATTGGCACTGCCCGACTTCACTATGCGTCAGCTTCTGGAAGCTGGCGTCCACTTCGGCCACCAAGTCCATCGCTGGAACCCCAAGATGAAGCAGTTCATCTTCGGCGAACGTTCCGGCATCCACATCCTCGACTTGTCGCAAACGGTTCCGCTGCTTCACCAGGCGCTGGTGAAAGTGCGAGACACCGCCGCCAAGGGCGGCCGCGTGCTGTTCGTCGGCACGAAGCGTCAGGCGGCGGAAGCCATCGCCGACGCGGCGGGCCGCTGCGCGCAGTACTTCATGAACGATCGCTGGCTGGGCGGCACACTGACCAACTGGGCCACCGTCTCCAACTCGATCAAGCGCCTGCGCGAACTCGATGAGACCATCGAGGCGGGCGAGTCGACCGGCCTCACCAAAAAAGAGCTGCTGGGCCTCCAGCGCGAGCAGGCGAAACTGCAGCGCGTCCTCGGCGGCATCCGCAACATGGGCGGCCTGCCGGACCTGATGTTCGTGATCGACACCAACAAGGAAGCGATCGCCGTCAAGGAAGCCCGCAAGCTGGGCATCCCGGTCGTCGCCATCATCGACACCAACTGCGATCCGCAGGAAGTCGATTTCCCGATCCCGGGCAACGATGACGCCGCCCGCGCGATCCAGCTCTACTGCAACCTGATCGCCGATGCGGTCCTGGACGGGCTATCCGAGTCCTCCATGGCGGCCGGCAATGATCCGGGCGCGAGCGCGACCATCCGCGAGCCGGCTCTGGCCGCTACGGCCGACGCCGAGGCCCAGGCCTAACCGCCATTGCGGGTTCGCCGGTGGATCACCATCTACCGGCAGCCTGGGCCAGACGTTTTGGGCCGGGAATCTGTTACAACCGGCCTGTAGTGCGACCGAGAGGGAACTCTGGGGACGCTGCGGGCCGACAAGTTTGAGGAGACAAGTATGGCCGAGATCAGCGCCGCAGCCGTGAAGGAGCTGCGTGAAAAGACCGGCGCCGGAATGATGGACTGCAAGAAGGCTCTTGCAGAGAACAATGGCGATCTCAACGCGGCCGCAGACTGGCTGCGCGAGAAAGGCATCCTCAAGGCCGCCAAGAAAGCCGACCGCGTCGCCGCGGAAGGCCTGATCGGCATTGCCTCAAGCGGAACCGCCGCGGCTCTCGTCGAGGTCAACTCTGAAACCGATTTCGTCGCGCGCAACGACGGCTTCCAGAAAGCCGTTCGCGGCATCGCGGACGTCGCGCTGAAGAACAATGGCGACGTCACGAAGGTTGCTCATGCCTCCTCGCCGGACGGCCAGGGCACGGTCAACGAAATGCTGCAGCGCCTCGTCGCCACCATCGGCGAGAACATGACGTTGCGCCGTTCCGCTGCGATGTCGGTCTCCGACGGCGTGGTCGCGACATATCTGCACAACGCCGCCGGCGACGGCGTGGGCAAGATCGGCGTGCTCGTCGCGCTGGAGTCCTCGGGCGACAAGTCGGTGCTGAACGACATCGGCCGCAAGGTCGCGATGCACGTTGCTTCGATGAAGCCGCTTGCGGCGACCACAGCGGAACTCGATCCGGCCGTGGTCGAGAAAGAGCGTCAGATCCTGACGGCGCAGGCGGCCGAATCCGGCAAGCCGGCGAACGTCGTGGAAAAGATGGTCGAGGGCCGCATCCGCAAATTCTACCAGGAATCAGTGCTGGTCGAGCAGGCCTTCGTGATGGATCCCGACGTGACCGTCGGCAAATACATCGAGAAGCGCGCCGCCGATGCGAAAGCCCCGGTGAAACTCAAAGGCTTCGTGAAATTCGAGGTCGGCGAGGGCATTGAAAAGGCGGCTTCGGACTTCGCGGCCGAAGTCGCGGCCTTCACCAAGAGCTGAAACCAAGCCTTTGCAAAGGCTTGGGATTCGCGGCTAGACTTTAGCGGCCTGGAGCGCCTGGCTCCAGGCCGCCAGTTTACAGGATGGCGAGATGACCGCTGAACCCGCCCTTCGCTACAAGCGCGTCCTTCTCAAGATATCCGGCGAAGCGCTTATGGGTGAGCAGGGCTATGGGATCGATGTCCCGGCCGTCACCAAATACGCCGAGGAAGTGAAGGCGGCGATCGCGCTGGGATGCCAGATCTGCCTGGTCATCGGCGGCGGAAACATCTGGCGCGGCAAGTGGGGCGTCGATGCGGGGATGGAGCGCGCGCAGGCCGACCACATGGGCATGCTGGCGACCGTGATGAACGCGCTCGTGATGCAGAACGCGCTGGAGAATGTCGGCGTGCCGACGCGGGTGCAGTCGGGGATCTCGATGCACACGATCTGCGAACCTTTCATCCGGCGACGGGCGATCCGTCACATGGAAAAGGGGCGCGTCGTGATCTTCGCGGCGGGCACCGGCAATCCGTTCTTCACGACCGACACCGGCGCCGCCTTGCGCGCGGCAGAAATGAACTGCGATGCGATGCTGAAGGGCACGCAGGTCGATGGCGTCTATACCGCCGATCCGAAAGTGGACGCCGACGCCACGCGCTTCGATACGCTCGACTACATGGAAGTGCTGTCGAAGGAGCTGAAGGTGATGGACGCGACGGCCATCAGCCTGCTCAAGGACAACAAGATCCCGATCGTTGTGTTCCGCATCCGCGAGAAAGGCGCACTCGCCAAGGTGCTGACCGGACAGGGCGTGTCGACCGTTATCGGCACCCGCAAGAAATAGAAACGAAGGAGTCCGCCATGGCGGAGACATTCGACATCAAAGCGCTCGAGAAACGGATGGACGGCGCGCTGGCGGCGCTGAAGACGGAGTTCAGCGGCCTGCGTACGGGACGGGCTTCGACGCACCTGCTCGATACGATCCATGTTCAGGCCTATGGCGCAGCGATGCCGCTGAACCAGGTGGCGACGGTGAGCGCAATCGATGCGCGCATGCTGAGCGTCAGCGTGTGGGACAAGAGCCTGGTGGGCGCCACGGACCGCGCCATCCGCGAGGCGCCGCTGGGGCTCAATCCGATCACCGATGGGCAGACGCTTCGCATTCCGATCCCGCCGCTGTCCGAGGAGCGCCGCAAGGAGCTGCAGAAGCTGGCGGGCCAGTTTGCGGAGCATGCGCGCGTCGCCGTTCGCAACGTGCGGCGCGACGGCATGGACCTGCTGAAGCGCCTCGAAAAGGCCCACGAAATGAGCGAGGACCAAGTCAAGGGCCGCTCGAACGACGTCCAGAAGATCACCGACAAGCATGTC
Source organism: Hyphomonadaceae bacterium (assembly GCA_036554545.1). Lineage (GTDB taxonomy): Bacteria > Pseudomonadota > Alphaproteobacteria > Caulobacterales > Hyphomonadaceae > UBA7672. The sequence continues at coordinate 2,304 of DATBNA010000351.1, read as the reverse complement.
GCCGCGATCGACGACCTGCTGAAGCACAAGTCCGAAGAGATCATGCAGGTGTGAGCGAGCCAAAGGCCTCTCTGGCTGATGCAGGCGTAACCCAACTCCGGCCGCCTCCGCGTCACGTCGCCATTATCATGGATGGCAATGGCCGCTGGGCGAAGGCCCGCGGCCTTCCGCGCGCCCTGGGGCACAAGGAAGGCGTCGAGGCCCTGCGCAGGACGGTCGAGGCCAGCCGTGATCTCGGAATCACGCATCTCAGCGTCTATGCGTTCTCGACGGAGAACTGGAACCGGCCGCAGGCAGAGATCGATGCGCTATTCGACCTGCTGCGAGTGTTCGTGAAGCGGGATCTCGCGCGGCTGCACAAGGATGGCGTACGGATACGCATCGTCGGGTCGCGTGAAGGCCTGTCGGACGACATCCTTTCTCTGATCGACGAGGCGATGGAGCTGACGAAAGGCAACACGCGGCTCAACCTCAACATCGCGTTCAACTATGGCGGGCGCGGCGAGATCGTTGCGGCGGTGAAGGAAATCGCGCGGCGGGTTGCGGCGGGCAAGCTCACGCCGGACCAGGTCGACGAGGCGCTGATCTCGCGGCTGATGTGGACGGCGGACTCGCCCGATCCGGATCTCGTCATTCGCACCAGCGGGGAGCTGCGGCTTAGCAACTTCCTCTTGTGGAGCGGGGCATACGCCGAGCTCATGTTCATGGATTTGTGGTGGCCCGACTTCAACCGGGACAGCCTCGAGAAGGCAATCGATGCGTACAGACGTCGCGATAGAAGATTCGGCGGCCTCGGCGCCTGAGGAGCGGAAGCGGGGCGGGCGCGAAATCATCCTTCGCGTCATCACCGCTCTCATCCTCGCTCCGCTTGGCCTCTGGGTATGCTGGACTGGCGGGTTGCCGCTGATGGTCGCCACGGGCGCATGCGCCGTCATGGCGTCGTTCGAATGGACGCGCATGGCTTCGCAGACGAAGGCGCGCTGGGCGCGCGCCGTGCTCTACGTGGTGATGGCCGCGGCGGCCGCAGGCGCCGTCTATATCGCGCCACAGGGCATCGAGCGCGTGGCGCTGGTTGCGCTGGCGGGCTGCGGCCTTGCAACGCTGGTCGTCTGGCTGGGCAAGGGCTCGATCAGCTCGATGGCCTTCGGCGCCATCTATACGAGCCTGCCTTTCGGCGCGTTCGTCTGGATCCGCGAAGCGACGCCGGACGGGCAGATGGTGCTGATGGCGCTGCTGGCGATCGTGTGGGCGACGGACATAGCCGCCTACTTTGCCGGTCGCGGCTTCGGCGGCCCGCTGCTGAGCCCGAAGGACAGCCCCAACAAGACCTGGACAGGCGCCATTGGCGCGCTGGTGTGCGCGGCGCTGGCGGGCGGGGCGGTGGCCCGCGCAGCAGGCGGAGATTTCATGCACTGGGTGTTCGCGAGCTCGGTGCTTTCGATCGTGGCGCAGGCAGGCGACCTGCTGGAATCGCGCTTCAAGCGGCTCTATGGCGTGAAGGACACGTCCGGCGTTGTCCCCGGGCACGGCGGCGTGCTCGACAGGCTCGATGCGCTGATGGCGGCGGCGGTGTTTGCGGCCCTGACGCTGCGCTTCCTGCCGATGCTCGCGCCCGGCTTTGGATCGGCGGGCGCTGGATGAGTACGATACGCGTCTCGATTCTTGGCGCGACCGGTTCGGTCGGCGACTCGACGCTCGATGTGATCAGCGCCGGAGCGCCCGGCGCGCCGGAGTTCGAGGTCGTTGCGCTTACGGCCAACACGAATGTCGAAGCGCTGGCGCGCGCGGCCATCGAGACGCGCGCAGAGGTCGCCGTCATCGCCAACGAGACGCTGTACGGGGAACTGAAGTCCATGCTCGCCGGGACCGGCATCGAGGCGGCGGCGGGTTCGGATGCGCTCGTCGAAGCGGCGTCGCGGCCGGCCGATCGTGTCGTCGCCGCCATCGTCGGGATTGCGGGGCTGCCCTCGACGCTTGCAGCGGTGCGTCAGGGAACGACGGTCGCGCTGGCCAACAAGGAGAGCCTGGTCTGCGCCGGGCCGCTGCTGCGGGAAGAGGCGAGGCGGACAGGCGCACGGCTGCTGCCGATCGATTCCGAGCACAACGCGATCTTCCAGGTGCTCGACCGTCCGCAGCGGGTGGAGAAGCTGATCCTCACCGCGTCGGGCGGTCCGTTCCGTTCGTCCAGCATGAGTGAAATGGCCGCAGTAACGCCGGAGCAGGCCTGCGCCCATCCCAACTGGGATATGGGGGCCAAGATCTCGGTCGACTCAGCCACCATGATGAACAAGGGGCTGGAGCTGA
>DATBNA010000315.1:0-3953 GCA_036554545.1 Hyphomonadaceae bacterium | reverse complement strand
TGCCTTTGCTCATAGCGGCTTCGCCTTTGGGGTCATTGCTGTTTCGCCTCCGGCTGCTGGTCAGGCGCGGCGTCGTGGAAGGCCCTGATCTGGCGGAGCGCCGTGTCGATGCGCAGGATGTTGGGGAACTGGTTGAGATCGATCTGTGGGTACCGCCGGGCGTTGGTCACCTGTGGCACGAGGACGATGTCGGCAAGCGTCGCGGCGTTGCCGACACAGAAATTTCCGGTTGGAGGCAGCATCTGCTCCAGCACCTTGAAGCCGCGTTCGATCCAGTAAGCATACCAGCTGGCGATGGCGGCGTCGTCGGCGCCGAACTGCGAACGCAGGCGGGCGAGCGTCGACGTGTTGTTGAGCGGGTGGATGTCGGCGACGATCTGGTCCTTGAGATCGCGGACATGAGCGCGGAGCCAGGCATCGCGCGGTAGCAACGGCGGCTCCGGACGCGTTTCATCGAGATAGTCGATCATCGCCATGGACTGGCCGATGCGGTGGCCGTCGATCTCGAGGATGGGCACCCGGCCAGAAGGATGGCGTGAGAGGTGCGCGGGCTGGATATGCTCGTCCTTCAGGAGATGCACGCCGACGGTCTTGTAGCTGATGCCCTTGAGGTTGAGCGCGATGCGCGTGCGATACGTCGCGGAGGAGCGCCAGTAGCCGTAGAGGATCGTTTCGTTCATGCCATCCTGCCGATCAAAACTCTGCGCTCCAGGCAGCGTATTCCTCTACCAGCTTCCCGTACTCGTGGGGCGGCGGGAATTTCTCGAAGCCATAACGCGCTGGGGTTGTGGCCCAGGGCAGTTTCTCACTGATGAAGCTCTCGATGAAGGGCGTCGACCAGAGCGGGACGTCAAACATCGAAGAGCGGATGTTGATGAAAGGCGAGCCGGCAGGCGCGGTGTAGAGCCAGTTGAGGCATTTCGGACAGAAGAAATACCGGGATGCGCCGTGCAGCGCGCCGATCTGCGGCTTGCCCTTGATGACTTCGAAGCCCTCGGCCGGGACCATCGCCGTCAGCGAAAAGGCGCTGGCGCTCATCCGCTGGCAGCCCCGGCAATGGCAGGCCATTGTGACAATCGGCGGCGCACTGACACGCATGCGCGTCTCGCCGCACATGCATCCGCCTTCAACGGGAAGACCGACACTCACGCAGCAGCCTCCTGCGCGCTGACGGGCGGCGCCAGCTTTTGCCGCACGCGCGTTTGATCCAGGTCAAGGCCGGTCTCTCCCCCGAAAGCCGTGATGGCGTTCTCACGGGAGGGAAAAACGTGCTCAAAACAATCATGTTGACTGGCGCCGTCCTCTTTGTTGGCGCCGCGCCTGCTTGGTCGGAAGGATCGGGAGACGCGTTTCGCGGCAAGGCCTACGCACAGGCCATGTGCGGGTCGTGCCATTCCATAAGCGCAGACGATACTGCATCGGCCAATCCGGCGGCGAAGCCCTTCAAGCTCGCCAGACTCGACAACAAGACGGGGGAGGAGTTCTCCAACTGGATGAACACCAAGCACCCGCCGATACAAAGCCTGATCAATCCGCGGCAGGCGGACGATATCTTGACCTATGTCGGAACGCTGAAATCGGCAGAGCCCAAATAGCGGCTTCTGTCGTTGCGGGCCGTCGGAGAGGCGGCCCGCCTTTTTTCGCATGGATGCGGTCACGCTTCCGCCTTCAGCACACCGCGGCGGATCTGGTCGGCTTCGATGCTCTCGAAGAGCGCACGGAAATTGCCTTCGCCGAAGCCTTCATTGCCCTTGCGCTGGATCAGTTCGAAGAAGATCGGGCCGATCTGGTTTGCGGTGAAGATCTGCAGGAGGAGGCCCTGCCCCCTTGTCGGCGCGCCGTCGATGAGGATCTGGTTCTTGTGTAGACGCGGTACATCTTCGTTGTGCGAACCGATGCGCTGGCCAATGCCTTCGTAATAGGTGTCCGGCGCGGTCTGGAACGGGATGCCGCGGGCGCGGAGCTTTTCGACGCTGGCGTAGATGTCGTCCGTGCCAAGCGCGATGTGCTGGATCCCCTCGCCGTTGTAGTCCTTCAGGAATTCCTCGATCTGGCTCTTGTCGTCGCGACTCTCGTTGAGCGGGATGCGGATCTTGCCGTCGGGCGACGTCATCGCCTTCGACAGAAGGCCGGTCTGCTTTCCTTCGATGTCGAAATAGCGGATCTCGCGGAAGTTGAAGATGCGCTCGTAGTAGTCGGCCCACTTCGCCATGTTGCCGCGGAAGAGGTTGTGCGTGAGGTGGTCGAGATAGGTGAGGCCCACCGAGTTCTTGCTCTCGTCCGCGCCGGGGATCGGCACGAAGTCGATGTCGTAGATGCCGTGTGCGCCATAGCGGTCGACGAGATAGATGTAGGCGCCGCCGATTGCCTGGATAGCGGGGATGTTGAGCTCCATCGGACCGACGGTGGTGAAGGCGGGCTCGGCGCCGCGCTTCAGCGCTTCGGCATAGGCTTTCGCCGCGTCCTTCACGCGGAAGGCCATGGCGTTGGCGCCGGCGCCGTGCTGGCCACGGAAGGCGGCGGGCTGGCCCGAGGGCTCCATGTTGAGGATGAAGTTGATGTCGCCCTGCTTGAACCGGACGACGTTCTTCGAGCGGTGTTTCGAAACTGCGGTGAAGCCAAACGCCTCGAAGAGCTTCGCAAGCGTATGCGGATCCGGCGAGGTGAATTCGACGAACTCGAAGCCGTCGGTGCCGAGCGGGTTCTCGAAGATATCGGGCATTAGAGGTCTCCGGCGTTTGCAGAGGGATATATACCCTCAACGCAGGCAGACGAAGGGAGGCCGACGCAGGCTTCCAGGCGAAGTTTGAAACACTTGTGCGCGAAGTGGCGGGATTTTCCCGATTTTATGCAGCGCCGTTGCGTCCTGCGCGGATCGCCCGCCAGCCGCCGGCGACGAGATGCCAGCCGACATAGAGCAGCAGGCCCGCAGAAGCAGCGAACATGGCCTGCATCGCGCCCAGCCCCGATTCGCCGATGGCGTGGGCCAGCGCCCAGCCCGCCGGCGTGGTGAGAGACGACGCAGCGATGGCGACGCCGGTCGCTGAAAGAGGGCGAAGTCCGGCCTGCAGTGCAAGCATCATGGCGACGACGCCTTCAGGCGCTTCGTGGAGGATGAGGCCGAGCGAAGCGAAAAGGCCTGCGCCGTGGTCGTGTGCCATGACCGCCGTGTAGACGGCGCCGTCGAGCGTCGAGTGGACAGAGAGAACGAGCACGCCGAGCCACGCGCCGATGCGCGCCGTGGCGGGGGCCGGATCGCGCCGCGTGCGATACAGGAGCTCCAGCACAATGCCAATTGCGGCGCCGATGAAGAGGAAAATGCGCTCCGTGCCGCCGGCGGCGAACGCCTCGGGGGCGAGATGGAAAACTGCGACCAGCAGGATGACGACGCCGCCTGCCATGCCGACGAGGTCGGCGACGCGACGCGCCATCGATGCAGCGAGCAGCGCGAACAGGACGCCTGCAACGGAAAGCGCCGCCGCGCTGACAAGGATGGGGGTTTCCGAGGCCGTCATTCGTTGCGTGTTACATTATAACACTGACGAGGGCAAGCGTGATCTGGGAGCGCCGGGCGCCTGCCCGGCAATCCCGGATCAGATCGAAAAGTCGATCGACTCGTCGGTGACGTGGCCGATGACGCCGGACTTGCGGAGGTGGTCGAGGACGAGTTCGGCGAGTTGTTCCGGCGTGCCTTGCGACGTGTCGAGGCGGAGGTCCGGACGGACAGGCGGCTCGTACGGGCTGTCGATGCCGGTGAAGTTCTTGATCTGGCCGGCGCGGGCCTTCTTGTAGAGACCCTTGGGATCGCGCTTCTCGGCAAGCTCGAGCGGCGCATCGACGAAGATCTCGTAGAACTCACCGCGTTCGACCAGCCCCCGCACCATGTCGCGTTCGGCGCGGAAGGGCGAGATGAAGCTGGCAGTGACGATCAGGCCTGAGTCGACGAAGAGCTT
>DATBNA010000295.1:0-5452 GCA_036554545.1 Hyphomonadaceae bacterium | reverse complement strand
TTCGAACGATCTCACCCAGTCTTCTGTTGCCCGAAGATAGAGGCTGCCGCTGGCGTATTCCTGCCCGAGCCCGCTGATGCCGCTATTTACAACATAGCATTTGGCCGGCCCCGCATCCTCGCAGAGTTTCTTGTGCGCGTTGAGCAAGCCTTCCATGTTGCCGGTCGGAACCTGGAAGCCCCACGAATAGGTGTAGGCCATCATCTGGCCGGGAGGCGCTGCAGGCTGGCCGCCACCGCCCTGCTCCTGCTGGATGATCTGCCGCTCGCGCGCAAAGCCATCGCTTGGCGCGTCGGAGGAGAGACTCATCTCTGCCGGAGGAGGGGGTGCGGCAGGCGCCGGCGCCTCGAACGCCATTCCAGCCTTCGCGGCATTGCGGTTCGACGCTTCATCGCGGTCAAACCCGCCGCCCTCGCCACAGGCCCCGGCAAGGAGCGCGAGCCCAGCCACCATCGAAATGCGCAGCATGTCCATCCACCCTTTCGGACGCCCGTACCAAGGATGGCTCGCGCATCTCGACGGAATCAAGGCGAATTCAGGCAGTTGGCAGCGTTAGCAACCTTGCCATGCAAAGGCGCTCGCGTCCGCAAACACTGCGCGCAGCAGCCTGTTGTTGAGTGCGTGGCCGGGTTGCTCGGCCTCATAGAGACCCTCGATCGGACCACCGGCCAGCGAAAGATCCCCAATGACGTCCAACAGCTTGTGGCGCACGAATTCGTCCGGCGCCTGAAGCCCGCCTTCGTTGAGGATGGCGTCGCCATCGACGACAATCGTGTTGTCGAGCGATGCGCCCAGCGCCTTGCCCTGCGCGTAGAGAGCCTCGGCGTCTTTCTTGAAGCCGTAGGTGCGCGCCCAGGCGATCTCCTTCGCAAATGCGCCCGGCTTCATTACAAAGCTTATCGTCTGGCGGCCGATCGCCTTCGATGCGAAGTCGATCGCAATCCGCATCTCGAACTGCTTCGCCGGCGACAGCCGCGCGAATTTCACGCCGTCCCTAACCTCGACCGGCTTCGTTATCCGAAGCACGCGACGCGGCGCACCCTGTTCAACGACGCCGGCCTGAAGCAGCAGGTCCACGAATGGTTTTGATGATCCATCGGCGATCGGAAGCTCGGGTCCATCGAGTTCGGCGATGATATTGTCGACGCCGACCCCCGCACACGCTGCGAGGAAATGCTCGACAGTCGCAACCGAGACATCACCGCTGGTGAGGTTCGTGCCCATCATCGTCGTGGAAACGGCAAGCGCCGACGCGCGGATGACCGCGCCGCCGGCATCGGTTCGCACAAAGCGCACGCCCTCGCCCTCGCCCGCCGGGCGGATGGTCAACCTGACCGGCCCGCCCGAATGAACGCCTGCGCCTGAAAGGCTGGCGGGCTTCGCTATGGTGTGCTGGCGACTCATCAACCGTCAGCTAGTGCCAGATGCCCGGGCTAGCAAGACAGGGTCTGTTGCGGGTTGTTGCCGGGACGCCAGACCTGCTAGCACCCGCCGATGGAGCTGCCTTCCCGATTGCGACAGGCCATCGACCAAGCGCTCGAAGGCGTTCCGCTTTCCGAGCTGGCGTCATCAGCCAGCGCCCTGTCGCTGCGCTATCGCGAAGAAACCCGCGACGGGCGGCTGCATCTCAACGACGAACTCTCTGCTCTCGCCTATCTCGCCACCCGCCTTCCCGCCACCTACGCAGCAACGCACACAAGCCTTGCCGCGCTGGCGGAGACGCTTCCAAGGTTTGCACCAGCGACCATGCTGGACGCCGGCGCGGGGCCCGGCACGGCGCTCTGGGCGGCTGCCTCTCTGTGGCCGTCGCTGTCGGACGCCGTGCTGCTCGAAGCGAGTCCCGCCATCCGCAAATGGGGCGAGCAGATGTCGACATTCTCCAGCGTCGGCGCCGTCGACTGGCGCGCAACTGACATCGCAAGGCCATTCGCCACAAACGCTCCACGCGATCTCGTCACGCTGTGCTACGTCCTCGACGAACTGGCTCCCGACGCACGCGAGCGTCTTGTCGGCGAGCTGTGGGACGGAACCTCTGGCGCGTTTCTCATCGTCGAACCGGGAACCCCCAAAGGCTGGCAACGCATCCTCGCGGCCCGCGACCAGCTGATCGCAGCCGGTGCACACATCCTCGCACCGTGTACTCACCATGCGCCGTGCCCGCTGGCTGCGCCCGACTGGTGCCACTTCTCCGCCCGCGTCGCCCGCTCGCGTATCCACCGCCTCGCGAAGGACGCCGACGTTCCATGGGAGGACGAGAAGTTCATCTATCTCGCAGCCTCCCGCACTCCACCGGCCAGCCGCGCGTCCCGCGTGCTGGCGCCACCCGACCGCGGCAGCGGCCGCGCCAGGCTGAAGCTCTGCCGGCCGGATGGATCATCAGCTGACATGCTCGTCACACGCCGCGAAGGCGACGCATTCAAGCGCGCACGCAGGACTGGCTGGGGTGACCGGTTCGACGGCTAGGCGTTGCCGGAACGGCGCAGGAAGGCCGGGATTTCCAGCTCGTCGTCGAACATGTCTTCCTCGGCCGGCTTGGGCTGGGACGCAGCGACGGCAGGTTCCTCGGCCGGCTTGGATTTCCAGCCGAACAGCGAAGCAAACGACTTGCCCTGTGGCGCGGGCGCCGGTTCAGGAGGCGCCTGTGGCGCGGCAGGCGGCGGCGTGGTGATCATCTGCTTGTGCGGCGACGGGGCGAACGGGGCCGGGGCAGGCGCGGCGATTTCGGTCAGCTCAAGCTCTTCTTCCGGTTCGGCCAGGGGCATCGGACGCGGACGGATGATCGGCGTGGCAGGACGTGCGGGTTCCGGCTGGATCGCCGGCTGCGGAGGCGCAGGCTGCGCGGCGGGCGCCGGACGGTGTAGGCCGAGCTCGGCGGCTGGCGATGGCGCATTTAGGTTGGCCGCCGAAAGGCCGCCGGCGATCTGGTCGCGCATTACATGCGGCGCGGGGCGCGGCTGCTGGGCCGCCTGCTGTTGCAGGCCGGCGGCGACGACGGAAACTCGGATCTTGCCGTTCATCTTCTCGTCGAACGTCGATCCGAGGATGATGTGCGCGTCGACATCGACCTCGCGGCGGATCTCGTTCGCAGCCTCGTCGACCTCGAACAGCGTCATGTCATAGCCGCCGGTAATATTGATCAGCACGCCCTTGGCGCCGCGCATCGAAACATCGTCGAGCAGCGGGTTGGCGATCGCCGCCTTCGCAGCTTTCAGCGCGCGGTTTTCGCCCTCGCCTTCGCCCTCGCCCATCATCGCCGAGCCCATGCCGGCCATGACGGTTCGCACGTCCGCGAAGTCGAGATTGATCAGGCCGGGCATGACCATCAGGTCGGTGATGCCGCGCACGCCCGAATAGAGCACCCGGTCGGCCATGTGGAACGCCTCGGCGAAGGTCGTGTCCTTGTTGGCGATGCGGAAGAGGTTCTGGTTGGGAATGATCAGCAGCGTGTCGACTTCGCCGCGCAGGTCGACGATGCCCTTGTCGGCCACCTGCATGCGGCGTTTGCCCTCGAAATCGAACGGCTTGGTGACCACGCCGACAGTGAGGACCTTCTGCTCTTTCGCGATGCGGGCGATGATCGGTGCAGCCCCGGTTCCGGTGCCGCCGCCCATCCCGGCGGCGATGAAGCACATGTGGGCGCCGGTCAGGAGCTTCTTGATTTCCTCGGCGGATTCCTTGGCGGCTTCCATGCCGACTTCCGGATTGGCTCCGGCCCCGAGGCCGGCCGTCCGGGCGACGCCAAGCTGGATCTGGGTAGGAGCCTTGGACCGCACCAGCGCCTGCGCGTCGGTGTTCGCAACCACGAACTCCACGCCCTGCAGGTTGGCGTCTATCATGTTGTTCACGGCGTTTCCGCCAGCGCCGCCAACGCCGATAACAACAATCCGGGGTCTTAACTCTACCGCCATAGGCACCTCTGAACCCCCGGTTTGCGGGCCGCACGGGCCGCACACCGGAAGACCATCGCGGGTTTTGCCTAAGCGCGTCTTAAAGCGCTGATCGGCTCAGAAATTTTCCTGAAGCCAGCCGGTAACGCGGCTGAGTAGGCCAGACCCGTGATCTCCAACGCCCCGGTCTCCGCTCGCCCGCGAAGTATCCAGACCGCCCGTCAGATCCCAACGTAGCAAGCCGGCAGCCGCGGCGAAAGATGGAGAACTGTACGTCTCGCCCAATCCTTTGACATTTGCGGGCCGCGCCAGGCGCACCGGCGCACGGAACACGTCTTCCGCAAGTTCCTGTAAACACGGCAGTTGGCTCGATCCTCCCGTTAGGACGATCCGTCTCGGCAATGGCCGGCCGGTCGCGGACGCCTTGGACAGCCGCATGTCCATCAGTTCGAAGATTTCCTCGATCCTCGGGCGCAGCACCTGGGCGATCTGGGCGCGCGTGCACTGGTGCGCCTCAAGCCGTCCGTCCGGCCCGAGCCTCGGAGCGTCGACAAGCTCCAGCGCCGCGACCTCTGACAGGCCAACCGCGCCGTGCAGGGTCTTCAGCCGCTCGGCCGCCGCGAACGTGGTGCCCAGCCCTTGCGCCAGGTCGGACGAGGCTCGGGACCCGCCCATGGGCAGGGTTTCAACATGGATCAGCCCGCCGTCCATGAAAGCCGCCGCGGACGTCATTCCCGACCCGAAATCGATGACCATCGCACCCTGTTCGGCTTCGTCCTCGACGAGGACCGCCAGGCCCGAGGCGAAGGGCGCCGCCAGGATTGCGGTCGGATTGAGGTGAGCCCGGGCGACGCACTGAACGACGTTCCGGAGCCCGGCCGTGGGGGCCGAAACCACGAGAAAGCTGGCCGTCAGCGTATCGGCGAACATGCCGCGCGGATCCTTGATCCCCGCTGTGCCGTCGACCGCAAAGCCGAGCGGCGCGGAATGAAGGACTTCGCGGCCCGACGGCTTGAAGCTCTCCAGGGCCGCCATGCGCGCCTCGCGAACGTGCTGCGGCGTGATTTCCCGGCCTCCCAGCGAAACCTTGGCTCGAACGACATCGCTGCGGAGGTCGGGACCTGCGACGCCCAACACCACATCGTTGATACGGACGTCAGCTGCCCGCTCGGCCTGTTCGACCGCCAGCCGGATTGACCGCTCCAGCGCCTCGAGATCCACCACAGCGCCCGACCGAACGCCCTTGCTGGCCTGCGCCCCGCAACCGGCTACACGCGGCTCGCCGTCGGTCGAGTCGGCTCGCCGGGCGATCATGCAGGTCACTTTGGAGGCGCCGATATCCAGCGCAGCCATCACCGCTCCGCGCCCACTGGCGCGGTCGCGAGCATGGCCACGTTGGGCGACCGTCGACATCAGGCTCAGGCGCCTCCAGTAGGGGGCGCGCCGGCGACAGGCCGCAGGGCAAAGCGCTCAGGATGGCGTGCGTCAATCCGTGTGACGGGCAGATCGAGCACAGCGGTGCGCGCCTGCATCAGGTTGAGCGCTTCGAGCGCCTCTACCAGTTG
>DATBNA010000292.1:0-5477 GCA_036554545.1 Hyphomonadaceae bacterium | reverse complement strand
GCCGCGTTTCGAACATGCGCACCGACTCGATCTGCTGGTTCTGCAGGCGGTCGGCGACACGCGCCACCTGTTCGCCGATCTGGCCGATGGCTTCGGCGCTGCGGCGCTCGCTTTCCTTGACGCGCTCGTCCAGCCGGTCGGCGAGGCGGTCGATGTCAGCACTGTCGAGCTGTCGGGACTCAACCCGCGTCTCGTCGATACGCGTATTGAGGTGCTTGATGCTTTCGTCGTGACGCTTCTGCAGGCGTTCAGCAACCACCGCGACCTGCTCGCCGACGGCGTCGAGCGCGGCGGCGCTGCTCTTCTCCAGCGCCTGCATGCGATCGTCGACAGACGTGTTGAGGCGGCCGATGTCGTTGCGGACGGCGTCCATCGCCCCGCCGATACGGGCGTCGATGGTATCGGCCAGCTTCAGCATCTCGCGTCGGACGTCTTCGATGGAGCGGGCGTCGCCCCTGGTTTCGACGGCGCGGAGGCGGTCGTCCACCGCCCGCGAAAGGCGCTCAACCTGGGCGCTCATCGCCTCGACGGCGTCGGCCTGACGGGCTTCGGAAACCTGGACGTGGTCCTGCACCTGGCGCAGGGCGCGCTCCAGCCGCTCCATCCGCTCGGGGTCGGCGGCGCCCGAACGCATGGCGTCCTCGAGCCGCTTCTCAACGTCGGCGCGAAGGGCGTGGATCGGGCGCGAAAGGTCTTCGGCGAGGCTGTCCAGCCGCTTCTGGAACAGCGACTGGATCTGCTCGAAATCCTGTGCAGACGGGCCGCGTCCGCCGCCGCGTTCGAACTTCTCGTCGAGCTCGCTGACCGAACGCTCAAGAACATGGAGGGCGGTGTCCGTCTTGCGCTCGGCGCGCGACATCCGGTCGGTGATGCGCGAGACCGCGTCGCTCAGATTGTTGACGGCCTCGCGGGTCTTTTCCTCGATGCTTTCGACGCGCTCGAGGACCTCCTTCGACATCTGGCGCGAGCGGTTGAGGTTCGTCTCTAGCGCCCGCTCCATCTTCCAGGAAGTATCAGTGAATGCACGGTCGGCCTTGGTCTCAAAGGCTTCGAACCGCGAGGCGGCGTCAGTGATGCGGCCGAGCGCGCCTTCCATCCGGCGCTCGGCGCCGGACATCTGCTCTTCGATCCGCTCAACACGGTTGGAAAGATTGCCAGATGTGTTGCGGATCGCGTTGGTGACGGCCTGGTCGATCGAACGGGTGAACGTGTCGACCTTCTCTTCGAACAGGCTGCGGAACTGTGTCTGATCCTGTTCGACGGCGCCGACGCGATCCTGCAGCGTATGGGCCAGGTGCTCGAGAGAGGATTCAAGCGTCTTCAAAGCATCCAGCGTCGGCCCGGCGCCCCTGTCTGCTTCCAGCGCATCGATGCGTGAGCGCAGGGCGGTCTGCGTGGACTCGATTTCCGTCATCGCCCGCATCATGCGCTCGAGCGCGCCGAGCTGGGCCTTGCCGGATGTCTCCATCTTGCCCATCAGGCTCAGGATGGATTTGTCCAGACCGGAGACGGCCCGGGCGGAACGCGCCTGCGCCTCTTCCAGTTTCCGCGACAGCAGGTCGATCTCGGACGACATGCGGCGCAGGTCGCCGGCGTTGGCGCCGCGCGGCGTTGTCTCGGCGATCTGCACGTCCTCGATCAGACCGGCATCATCTTCGAGCAGCAACGAGTTCAGGTACTGACCGAGCGTCACCCCCTGGCGCTGGGCGCGATCCCGGGCGATCGACCGCGCCTTCGGGTCGATTCCCTTCACGCTCCAGGGGCCCTGCTGGGTCATCAACGGCTCCGACTCGGGCCGCGCGAAGCGACGCAAACCCGCAAAGGAGCAGTTGGCTGTGACGCGATTAATGGCTGGTTAAGCTTAATTTCCGCCGCCCCGTCACATTGTCCGAAACCCGGTATGGAACCTTGGTTGACCCAAGGGGCAGGTAACGTTACGTATTACTCAGCGTTAAGAAAAACGCGGCCTACGCAAAGCGTGGAGCACAAATACAAACGGGAGGCAGAGATTGAAAACGTACACGATCAGCGAACTTGCGCGCGAGTTCCAGGTGACGCCGCGCGCATTGAGATTCTACGAAGACAAGGGATTGCTCTCTCCGACGCGGGACGGACTGAATCGTGTCTATTCCACACGTGACCGTGCACGTCTGAAGCTTATCCTTCAGGGCAAGAGCGTCGGATTTTCGCTGCAGGACATCCGCGAGATCCTCGACCTCTACACCCTCGAAGGTCATCGCGCCCAGCTGAAGCTGTCGCTGAAGAAGTCGCGCGAGCAGATCAAGAATCTCGAGAAGCAGCGTGAGGACATCGAGGCGGCTCTTGAAACCCTGCACAAGGGCGTCAAGTGGACCGAAGAGAAGCTGCAGGAGATGGGTCCGGGGGCAGAAGTCGAGCAGTCCGCACGCGCCTATGAGCGTGTCGCAAGGGCAGGTCTCGACGACGCGCACCTCGAAGGGTGACGCGCTAGCCCTTCCTTCCTGCTTGCCGTATCGGAATAAGGGCCGGAGGTTCCCACCTCGGGAGTCTCCGGTCGTTGGCCGGGCTGAAAGGGTTGTCGACAATGCCGAAATATCAGGCGCCGCTGAGGGACATGAAGTTCCTCCTCAACGAAGTGCTTGAGATCGGAACGTATTCGAACCTGCCGAGGTTCGCCGAAGCCCCGCCGGACGTCGTGGATGCGGTCCTGGAGGGCGGCTCGAAGTTCGCAAGCGAAGTGCTGCAGCCGATCAACGCGATCGGCGACAAGCAAGGGTGCAAGCGCAATGCGGACGGGTCGGTAACAACGCCGAAGGGGTTCCGCGAAGCCTACAAGCAGATGTCCGACGATGGCTGGATGGCCATCTCGGGCGATCCCGAATACGGCGGCCAGGGGCTGCCACGCGTTGTTTCGCTGGCATTCGGAGAGATGTGCTCCGCCGCAAACATGGCTTTCTCGATGTATCCGGGCCTGACACGTGGCGCAGCGGAAGCGATTCAGACGGGCGGTTCGGACGCGCAGAAGCGGACTTACCTGCCGAACATGGTGAGCGGCAAATGGTCGGGCACAATGAACCTGACCGAGCCACAATGCGGAACCGACCTCGGACTCATCCGCACAAAGGCCGTTCCGCAGCCTGATGGAAGCTACAAGATAACCGGACAGAAGATCTGGATATCCGGCGGCGAGCAGGACCTTGCGGAGAACATCATCCAGCTCGTGCTGGCGCGCATCGAGGGCGCGCCGGAAGGGATCAAGGGCATCTCGCTCTTCATCGTTCCGAAGTTCCTGGTGAACCCGGACGGCTCGCTCGGCGCGCGGAATTCCTTCCAGTGCGGCGGCCTCGAAGAGAAGATGGGCATCCACGGCAACGCCACCTGCGTGATGAACTATGAAGGCGCGACGGGTTATCTCGTCGGCGAGCCCCACAAGGGCATGCGCACCATGTTCGTGATGATGAACGATGCGCGGCTCGGCGTCGGCATGCAGGGACTCGCGCAGGCGGAGGTCGCATTCCAGAATGCGGCGGAGTTCGCGCGCGAACGTCTGCAGGGGCGCTCCATCACGGGAACGAAGGCGCCGGACAAGCCGGCGGACCCCATCATTGTGCACCCAGACGTGCGTCGCATGCTGATGGACATGAAAGCCTTCATCGAAGGCGGCCGCGCTTTCGCCTACTGGACAGCGTTACAGGGCGACCTGCTGCACGTCTCGCCGGACCAGCTCGTGCGGGAGAAGGCTGACGATCGCATGGCGCTGTTGACGCCGGTGATCAAGGCGTTCCTTACCGACCGCGGATTCAAGGCGGCTTCAGACGCGCTGCAACTCCACGGCGGCACGGGTTACACACGCGAACAGGGCGTCGAGCAGTTCGTGCGCGATGCGCGCATCGCCCTCATCTACGAAGGCACCAACGGCATCCAGGCGCTCGATCTGGTCGGACGCAAGCTGGCGGCCAACGGTGGCAGGGCTGTCTTCGGCTTCTTCTCGGACCTTGAGGAGTTCGTGACTTCGAACGAAGCCCGGGAAGACATGAAGCCCTATGTCGCGGGTGTTCAGACATCGTCGGCCCAGCTCAAGGAAGCCACGATGTGGCTGATGCAGAACGGCATGTCGAACTTCGACAATGCCGGCGCATCGAGCCACGACTACCTGCAACTCTTTGGCCTGACTGCGCTTTCCCTGATGTGGGGGAAAATGGCGAGGGCCGCGCTGGACCGGCGGGCAACCGGCGACCGCTTCTACGCAGACAAGCTTGCTACAGCGCGCTATTTCTTCGACCGGGTATTGCCTGACGCTGCGTCACATCTCGCAAAGGTAAAGACAGGCGCAGCGCCAGTGATGGCCCTTAGTGCAGATGCGTTCTAGCTCGCCGTAGAGCATCTCCGGCGGGAGATCGAAAAGGACAATGACCTATGGCTGAGGCCTACATCTATGACGCCGTTCGCACGCCGCGCGGCAAGGGCAAGAACACCGGGTCGCTTCACGAGATCACGGCGCTTTCGCTGGCCACCCAGGCGCTGAAGGCGATCAAGGATCGCAACAACCTCGACACCTCGAAGGTCGACGACGTCATCCTTGGCTGCGTCACGCCGATCGGTGAGCAGGGCTCGGACATCGCCCGCATCGCGGTGCTCAACGCCGACTACGCCGAGACGACGGCCGGCGTTCAGGTCGACCGCTTTTGCGCGTCGGGTCTCGAAGCCTGCAATATCGCGGCGGCCAAGGTGATGACGGGCGAAGCTGACATGGCGATCG
This sequence comes from Hyphomonadaceae bacterium, assembly GCA_036554545.1. Classification (GTDB taxonomy): domain Bacteria; phylum Pseudomonadota; class Alphaproteobacteria; order Caulobacterales; family Hyphomonadaceae; genus UBA7672. The sequence goes on along the minus strand of DATBNA010000292.1, from coordinate 739 downwards.
GCGGCGGCATCGAGGCGATGTCGCGCGTGCCGATGGGCTCGAACGGCGGCGCCTGGTCGACCAACCCCGAAGTCGCGATGAAGACCTATTTCGCGCCGCAGGGCATCGGCGCCGACCTTATCGCCACCAAGTACGGCTTCTCGCGCGACGACGTCGATGCGTACGCGGTCGAGAGCCAGAAGCGTGCGGCGAAAGCCTGGAAGGAAGGCCGCTTCAAGAAATCGGTCGTGCCGGTGAAGGACCAGCTGGGCGTCACCATCCTCGCGCACGACGAGACGGTTCGTGGCGACACCACGATGCAGACGCTCGCCGCCCTGAGCCCTTCGTTCGAACAGATGGGCCAGATGGCGTTCGATGATGTGGTGAAGCAGCGCTATCCCGAGATAGAGCGCATCAACCACGTCCACCACGCCGGCAACTCGTCCGGCATCGTCGACGGCGCCTCGGCTGTCCTGATCGGCAACAAGGAAACCGGCGATGCACTCGGCCTCAAGCCGCGCGCCCGGATCAAGGGCTTTGCCTCGATCGGCTCGGAGCCGTCGATCATGCTCACCGGCCCGTCGCTGGTGACGCAGAAGCTGCTCGGCAAGCTCGGCATGGAAGTCGATGACATCGATCTCTACGAGCTCAACGAGGCGTTCGCCTCCGTCGTGCTGCGCATGATGCAGGCGCTGGATATCCCGCACGAGAAGATGAACGTGAACGGCGGCGCGATCGCCATGGGCCACCCGCTCGGCGC
>DATBNA010000224.1:0-3194 GCA_036554545.1 Hyphomonadaceae bacterium | reverse complement strand
CGAATCTGTGACCTCTGCCTTCGGAGGGCAGCGCTCTATCCAGCTGAGCTACGAGTGCGAGCCGTTTCAGGTCCGGTCCTCATGTCCCAGACAGCGCGAAAAGGCAAGGTTTGGGGCTGTCAGGCCTTGAGGCCCAGCTGGTCCTTGAGGCGGACGATGTCTGCCAGCCATGGCGCGCCGGAGGAATCGCTCGGCATGCGCCAGTCGCCGCGCGGGGAGAGGGACCCGCCGGAAGTGATCTTGGGGCCATTGGGAGCGACCGAGCGCTTGAACTGGGAAGTCTCGAAGAAGCGCTTGGCGAAGACTTCCAGCCATTTGACGATGGTGGGCAGGTCGTAGGCGACACGGTCCCTGGACGCGATGTTTGCGGGCCAGTCGCCTTGCTGTGCACTGCTCCAGGCGGCGTGGGCAAGGAAGGCGATGCGCGAGGGCGAAGCGCCCCAGCGGATCGTCTGGTTGAGGAAGAAGTCGTGCAGGTTGTAGGGGCCGATCGCGTCTTCGGTCGACTGGATCGCGCCGTCTGCGCCTGGCGGGATGAGTTCAGGCGAGATCTTCGTGTCGAGGATGGCGCGCATCACTTTCGCCGCGCCCTCGGAATAATGGCCGCTCGCCGCGCTCCAGCGGATCAGGTGCTGGATGAGCGTCTTCGCCAGCGAGGCGTTGACGTTGTAGTGGCTCATGTGGTCGCCGACGCCATAGGTGCACCAGCCGAGGGCAAGCTCGGACAGGTCGCCAGTGCCGACGACCATGCCGCCTTCCTTGTTGGCGAGGCGGAAGAGGTAATCGGTGCGCAGGCCGGCCTGAACATTCTCGAAGGTGACGTCGTAGATCTTTTTTCCCTTGGCGAAGGGGTGGTCGAGGTCGGCGAGCATCTGCTGCGCCATCGGCCGGATGTCGATCTCGCGGGCGTTGATGCCCAGCTCCTTCATCAGGGCGTGGGCGTTGGATTTGGTGTGCTCGGTGGTGGCGAAGCCCGGCATGGTGACGCCGATGATGTCGGAGCGTTTGCGGCCCATGACGTCGAAGGCGCGGACGGCGACCAGCAAGGCCTGTGTCGAGTCGAGGCCGCCGGAGACGCCGATGACCGCCTTCTTCACATGCGAGGCTTCGAGGCGGCGGCGCAGGCCCTGGACCTGGATGTTGTAGGCTTCATAGCAGTCGTGATCGAGCCTTGCCGGATCGTCAGGGACGAAAGGGAAGCGGTCGATTTTCCTCCCGAGCGGAAGGAGCGCGTCGCGGTCCGGCGCAGCGGTGAAGGTGATGCGCCGGCTTCGGCGCATGTGGGACGCGTGGTTCCGCCCACAATCCCTGAATGTGGCGTTGCGGGCGCGGTCCTGCACGATGCGCTCGACATCGAGGTCGGCGGTGAGGAGGACAGACTTGTCGGCGAAGCGCTCGGACTCGGCGACCTTTGTTCCGAGTTCGTAGACTGCGAGCTGGCCGTCCCACGCGGTATCGGTGGTGGACTCGCCATAGCCGGCGGCCGCGTAGATGTAGCCGCAGACGGCGCGGGCGGATTGCGAGACACAGAGCATGTCGCGCTCGGCTGCCTTGCCGATGGTGATGTTGGAGGCGGAGAGGTTGGCGATGACCGTCGCGCCTGCCATGGCGGCGAAAGTGGAGGGTGGGACCGGCGCCCACATGTCCTCGCAGATCTCCGCGCCGAGAACGAAGGCGGGAATGTCGCTGGCTTCGAACAGGAGGTCGGTTCCGAAGGGAACTCGCGCGCCGTCGAGCTCGATCTCGTCGACCACGGCGTCGGTCGCCATCGCGAACTGCCGCTTCTCGTAATACTCGCGATAGTTGGGCAGGTAGGTCTTGGGGATGACCCCGAGGATCGACCCGCGATGGATCACAACGGCGCAGCCGTGAACGGCGCCGTTCACCATGATGGGGGCGCCGACAAGGATCACGGGCGCCAGCGACTTCGAGGCGGCCTTGACCTTGCCGATGGCTTCGCGGACGGCGGAGAGCAGGGCGGACTGGAGGTGGAGGTCGTCCAGCGTGTAGCCGGACAGGCCGAGTTCCGGGAACACGCAGACCGCGGCGCCTGCCTTGTCCGCCTGGCGCATCAGCTCGACGGTTTCGCGGGCGTTGGCGGCAGGATCGGCCAGCGCAACCCGCGGCGAGGCGGCGGCGACACGGATGAAGCCGTGGGCGTAAAGGTTGTCGAACTGGGCCATCTGTCCTTCCGGCCGCTCGGACCGGCTAGAGCGCTATCACTGAAGTAATTATCCGGAAACCGGCATTCCAGCCTTATGCCATGGCAAGGCTTAACGATGGCGGCTCACGGGGCGTCGATCTTGCTTGCGCCATGGGCTATCCAGCGCGCGGTTTCAGGAGTGGCCGGCTAATGGACGTGGATGTCGTCGTCATCGGCGCCGGGGCGGTTGGCCTCGCCGTGGCGGCGGCGTTTGCCCGCTCGGGCCGGGAGACGATCGTGCTGGAGGCGGCCGACGGCATCGGCACGGGCACGTCCTCGCGCAACTCCGAAGTCATCCACGCCGGCATGTACTACCCGACCGGCAGCCTGCGCCATCGCATGTGCGTCGACGGCAGGCGGAAGCTCTACCGCTATCTCGAAGAGCGGGGCCTGCCGCATGTGAAGCGCGGCAAGCTGATTGTTGCGACCTCCGACAGCGAGACGAAGAAGATCGAAGGCATCCACGCGACCGGGCTGAAGAACGATGTCGAAGGGCTGGAGCTGATCTCCGGCAGGCAGGCCATGGCGTGGGAGCCGAACCTTTCCTGCACGGCGGCGCTGTGGTCGCCGGAGACCGGCATCATCGACAGCCATGCCTATATGCTCGCGCTGCAGGGCGAGATCGAGGACAATGGCGGCTTCGTTGCGTTCGAGACGCGGGTGACGCGGATCGAGCGGGCGGCGGGCGGCGGCTTTCGTGTCGTGACCGGCGGGGCGGAGCCCGGCGCGGTGACGTGCCGGCGGCTGGTCAACAGCGCGGGGCTTGGAGCGCACGGTGTGGCGCGGACGATCGAAGGCTACGACGCTGCCCTGATTCCGAAACTCGTACTGGCGAAAGGCAACTATTTCGGTTGCGCCGGGAAGCCGGCTTTCAAGCGCCTGATCTATCCGGCGCCGGTGGAAGGCGGGTTGGGCGTGCATGTGACGCTCGATCTTGCAGGCCGCATGCGTTTCGGGCCGGATGTGGAATGGCTCGCCACGAACGATCCCG
>DATBNA010000195.1:0-2637 GCA_036554545.1 Hyphomonadaceae bacterium | reverse complement strand
ACGATCTGGTATCCGACAGACAATCTGCGGTTCCTCTTCAACTACGGATACACGAATCCGGAAATCGGCGACTCGCCGTCCCTGATTCACGCCCTTGATCCGTTTGCCAGGGATCCGGACGCGCAACCGCTGGGTACGCCTCTGCCCAACGGACAACGTGGTCAGAACCTGAATGGCAACATTCTGCCCAACAGCCCGAAGAACAAGGCTGCGATCAACGGCACGTACACGTTCGACTTCGAGGATGGATCGACCCTGGATGCCTCGCTCAGCTACTTCTGGCAGGACATCTCCTACAACTCGATCTTCAATCGCTGGACAACAAAGGTCCCCTCCTGGGATCAGACCGACGGGCGACTGAGCTGGACGAGCGCCGATGGAACCATGACGCTCATCGGCTTTGTCCGGAATCTGTTCGATGAAGATGTGTTCGATAACCGCGGTGTGGGACGACGTCAGGGCAACAACCGCGACGTCTCTCCCGGATTGTGCGGCACCACCGCCGCCAACACGGTTCTGCATTCCGGGCTGCTTCCGAACGGGACTGCGGCGTCTCCGCTCGGTTCGCTGCAAGAGGACTGCTTCACAGTCACCAACACCTATCGGCCGCCACGGACGTGGGGCGCGGAACTGCAGTTGCGCTTCTAGTACTAGCCGGGGCGGCGGAAACGCCGCCCCACATACTCCCCTTGGACAAGGGCGCCGTTCTCCGGCGCCCTTTTTCTTTGTGACGGTGGATCAGGGATTCAGAAGGCCGCTGAAGAGCGGGCGTACGAACTTGTCGACGACCTGCAGGTTCGGCCTTTCGACGATGCGGATGTCGGAGGCGACGTTGACGGCGGCGTGGAGCATGGCGCCGCCGATGGTGGGGTCGACGGCGCGGGCGGAGCCATCGGCGATGGCGTCGGCGATCATGGCCCCGAACTGCCGGCTGGTCTTGTAGGACAGGTTCATGATCTCGACCTGGTGCTCCGGCGGCATCGAGGAGAGAACCGCGGTGCGCAGGAGCGGCCCCTCGGCGCCGAGCTGGAACCGGATCAGCGCATCAACGCAGGTGAGGAGACGCCACAGCTCGCTGGACCCCTGCCCGCGCACCAGACGCTGAGCCTGGCGCATGATGCCGAAGCTGCGGCGGAAGCAGGCGGCGACGAGATCATCCTTTGCATCGTTGTGGTGATAGAAAGCACCCTTGGTCAGATTGAGGCTGCCGGCGATGCGATCCACCGATGCCCCACGGCAGCCGTAGGTGTTGATCTGCTGGGTCGCGGCGAGAAGGAAATTCTCCTTGGCGGCTTCGATGCCGCTCGACAGCAGCGACAGGTCGAGATCGCCGGCTTCGGGGCTCGCGCCCGGCGCGAGACCGTCGGCCACCATGGAGGTCATCCGCTGCGCGATACGCGGGAAATCGTCGAGATCGTAGTCGCCGAGCCAGATACTTGCCCAGTAGAGCTGCTCCAGCAGGATCATCGTCCGGATCGTGCGGGAGGACCGGTCGACGCCGGCAAGCTCTGGCGAGTCGAACAGGGAGCGCACCCGGCGAAACATCGCCTTGTAGCCTTCGGTGGCGCGCTCGAAATGCTCGCCGTCCAGCGACCGGATGGCGCTGAAGGAAGCGAGCGGCGCGGCGAGGCCCTGGCGAATGGCCGCGTCACGCTGGACAAACAGGTCTATCAGCCGGGCGACGCGGGAGCGCGCGTCTGGCTCGCGCTCTGCGGCGTCGAGCAGTTCGTGGAAGATCGAGAATCCGCATTCGAGGCAGGCGACCGCCAGCTCTTCCTTGCGTGGGAAATAGTAGGTGACGCCGGTGGCCCGCAGGCCGATCAGCTCGGCGACGTGGGTCAGCCGCATGCCCTTGAAGCCCTGCCGGTTGAGCACCGGGATCGCGGCGGCGATGATGTCCGAGCGCCGCCTTTCAAAGCGGTCAACGGACCGCCCGCCCGTCTCGGCGGCATCCCGATCCGGCGCATCCGCAAGGGATGCAGGATCAGTTCGGCTCAGTTCAGGCAGCATGCTTCCCCGGGCCCCCTCGGCGCTTCTTGTAAGGAAATAACCATTTTCCCGCTTGTGCAATCAATTGATACGGGAAAGGCGCACCACCCTGAAACAGGCGTTAACGAAAAAGTCAGCTTGTTGGCTTGAGCCTTGCCTAATGGTTCGTTGAACCATCTGGGGATGGACCCATGACTGCCTATGAGCAGCTTGCACGGCGCTACTGCGCCTTACTCGGGGAAGACGCCGACGATCGCATCGACGGCGTGCCGGTGTGGCGGATCGCCATGGCCGACCTGGAAGCAGCGATGAATGCCCTCGATACGTTCGGCCTGGATATCCGCACAACCTTCCATGAGATAGCAGAAGCGACCGAAACACCGAGACCGAAGCTCCGCTTCCTCCGCCGCGTCGCCTAACGCTTCTTCTTCTTCACGACACTCCGGACGATCTCCGCCGCCTTGCGGACATTCGCCCTGTCCTTTTCCTTCGCAGCCTCGTCCAGTTCGCGGCCCGGCTTGAGATCGGGGTGGATGCGCGCGCGATCGTCACGCACAGGCCCATAGCGCCAGCCGTTGAGCAGGCGATCGAGCATCCACCGCCTGTGTTCCAGCGCGCCCAGCGTATCGAGCTTTTCCGTGGACATGC
>DATBNA010000191.1:0-10471 GCA_036554545.1 Hyphomonadaceae bacterium | reverse complement strand
GCGTCCCTTGAGAAACCAGATCAGGGCGCCGGTGGCGGCAAGGCCAAGCAGGACGAGCGGAAGGTGGGCTGGATCGCGATAGGCGATCGCCCCGACCAGCTCCGACCACAAGCTCGGCGGCGTCGTCTCCATCCCGGGTTTCCCTCTGTCCGTTCTTGCGTCTATAGCCGGTCTGGAATGCCGGTTGCCCCGTTTCAGCAGCCCCTTACTGCAATTGGCCGCAAATCCAGAGTCTCTTGTGACGTCTTCGATGTTTCCCATGAGCAATGACCCGATCGGAGTCAGGATCGTGGCGGCGATCGGGCGCCGGCGTGAACTCGGCCTCGAAAATCGACTGCTGTTCCGGCTGAAGGCCGACATGCAGAATTTCCGCAAGGTGACGGCCAAGACCCCTCTGGTGATGGGGCGAAAGACCTGGGAAAGTTTTCCGAAACGGCCGCTGCCGGGACGTCCCAACATCGTCGCCACCCGCAATCTCGATTTCGAGGCGCCGGGCGCCTTCGTTTTCTCCAGCCTGCCGCCAGCGCTCGCGGCGGCGCGGGCGATGGCGGCGAAGGCGTGTGTCGGCGAGGTGTCGATCATCGGCGGCGCCGCGATATACGCGGCGGGACTGGAAGTCGCGACGCACATGACGCTGACCGAAGTCGACGCCGAGCGGGAAGCGGATGTGTTCTTCCCGGCGTGGGATCGACAAGCTTGGCGCGAAGTGTCGGCGGTGCGCGTCGAGAGGGATGCCGACAACGAAGAGGCGTATGTGATCCGCGAGTATGAGAGAAAAACGTAGGGTGGATATCGCTGCGCTCAATCCACCCTACCAATAAGGGCTGTCAGACATGGAAAAGTTCGAGATCGTCAATGAAGGCCTCGGCTTTCCGGAAGGCCCGATCGCGATGGACGACGGATCGGTGATCCTCGTCGAGATCAAGCGGCGTACGCTCACGCGCTGCTGGAAGGGAAAGTCGGAAGTCGTCGCCGAACTGGGCGGCGGACCGAACGGCGCGGCCATCGGGCCCGACGGCGCGGTTTATGTCTGCAACAATGGCGGCTTCCGCTATGTCGAGCGCAACGGCATCACCCACCCGCACGGCACGCCGGAGGATTATTCCGGCGGACGCATCGAGCGCGTCGACCTGAAGACGGGCAAGGTCGAACGGCTCTACGACACTGTCGGCGAGCACAAGCTGCGCGGCCCGAACGACATCGTCTTCGACCGGCAGGGCGGCTTCTGGTTCACCGACTATGGCAAGGACCATCCACGGACGCGCGACAAGAGCGGCGTCTACTACGCGCTGCCGGATGGATCGAAAATCGTCGAGGCGACGTTCGGATCGAGCGGCTATAACGGCATCGGCCTCTCGCCGGATGAGAAGGTAGTCTACGCGGCCGAGACGAGCGCCGGACGGCTGTGGGCGTTCGATATCGCGGCGCCGGGCGAGATCGTGAAGGTGAAGGGCAGGTTGCCGGGACGCGTGGTGGCGACGCTGCCGGGACGTCCCAACGTGCAGTATTTCGACTCGCTGGCTGTGACAGCGTCGGGAAAGGTTTGCGTCGCGACGCTGCTCGATCCCTGCATCACGTCGATCGCGCAGGACGGGACCTGGGAGCAGGTGAAGACGCCCGACGTCTACACCACCAACATCTGTTTCGGCGGCGCCGACATGCGCGATGCGTGGATCACGCTGTCGGGCGGCGGAACGCTGGCGAAATGCCGGTGGAGCGAGCCCGGCCTGCGGCTGAACTTCAATGGGTGAGTTTATCGTCGGGTTTTGACTGCTTCGGCGCCGCAAGCGGACACACAACGGAGCCAAAGCGAGCGATCATTTCTGGCCCATTCCGGTCGTTCGCGACGCTGACTGATCGCGACATCCACGTGCGAAAGTTGCCTCCGGTCAGTTGGCGAGTCGAGCATCAAGGAACGCGAGCACCTGCGGCACGAGCATCGCGTGCGTTGCATCTCGATCCACGCCTGGGCGGTCGCTGCATAGTTTCACGCCCATCACGTCGATGGGCAGGGTGCACCGGTCGACGTAGACGAAATGGCCTTCGCCCTTTGCGAGCCGCACCGTGCTGGCCGATCCCAGCAGATCGCCGATGCGTCCCGCATGCGCTGCGAACGGGAGGAAGTCGTCGTCGACCGACCCGACGACCAGCGCGGGCGTCTTGAGTGCACCCAGGCTCGGCTGCGTGAAGCCGGGCCCGACAGCAGGATCCAAAACCACCATGGCCTTGATCGAGGCCGACAAAGAAATCGGGACCTGATCAGGGGAGGCGGCAGCCGGAGGATACTGGCATCCTTTGTCGACGGCTCTCGCCTGCTGACAATATGTCTGCATGTCGGCCATCGAGAAACCTGCTCCCGCCAGCATCAGGACGGTTGCTCCGCCTGACGAGTGACCCACTGCGCCAACCCGCTTCGGATCGACATGGCTCGCGTAGGCCGACTTCGAGGTCAGGAAGTCCAGCGCGACATTGAAATCGCGCGTGCGGTCGCCGAAACGCGAAACGGTCGCCGGGTTCATTGTTGTCGGTCCGAACACGGGCGACTCGCCGAAATGCGAGACGCCAAGCACGACGTAGCCATGGCGCGCCAGCGGTTCGGCTATCCAAGAATAGTTGGAAGCGGCGCCCATCGCTCCGTGCGACAGGAGAATCACGGGCAGCTTGTCGCCTGTCACGGCGGCGCCCTTGGCGACGCTCCCCATCCCGAAATTATAGCTGTGCGGCTGCTCGGCCGCCATGGCCGGATACCACACGTCGAGCTGGATCAACCGGCCATTGGCGTCGGTGATCCTCTGCGTGTCGTATCCGGCGGACACATCTGCCCTTGGCTGCTGGATGGTCGTGCAGGCCGCAAGCAGCGCGGCCGCGAGACCGGCGAACATCACGCGTTTCATTCTTCTCTCCTTGATGATCCCACTGTCCGAAACAGGCTGACGACTCCCGCCGCCAATGTGAAGGCGGCGCCGAGGCCGATGGCTATTTGCGCCGCCGCGAGCGGCGGCATGAGCATGAAAAGCTGTGCGACCAGAAGGGCGCCGGCCGTCTGACCCATCAGTCGCGCCGTGCCCTGCATGCCGCCTGCCGCCGCGCTGCGCGCTGATGGCGCTGCGAGGAACATGTTGCGGTTGTTCGCCACCTGAAAGAGGCCGAAGCCGACGCCGCTCATCGCCGTAAACGGCGCCAGAAGGGATGGGTCGCCGTTCAGCGGCCACAGCGCGGTCGCTGCAAGGCCGGTTGCAAGGAGCATTGCGCCGATTGCGCACATCCAGCCCGTCGGAACGTGTCGCACCATGCGACCGGCGAGCGGCGCCGTGGCCGCAACGCTGAGCGGCCAGACGACCATGTAGAGTGCGGCCGCCGGCGGCGTTTGGTCCAGCCCATGCTGAAGGAAGAAGGGAAGCGCGATCAGGCCTGCGCTCTGGCCCGTGAAGCAGCAAATCGAGGCAATGACCGATATGGCGAAAGAAGCGCTTCGCAGGAGATCGATTGGAATCAGCGGGCGCGCTTTTGGTTTCTCGCGCCTCACGAGGGCTGCGAAAGCCAGGATGCCGAACAGGAAGATGCCAAGCGCCAGAAGAGGCGCGGTCGATACAGCATTCGCCGCCAGGACGACGGCGCCGAACACAGCCCAGTTCAGGACGATGCTCACGGCGTCAAGTCGTCCCTCCAGCGGCTCGACGAATGGCAACGAGCGTGTCGCGGCCAGGACGGCCGCGCCAATCGGGATGTTCGCGACGTAGAGCCAATGCCAGTCGGCCACGGAGATGATCAGCGCGCCGATTGCAGGCCCCGCGGCCGCTGACAGCGCGACGGTCAGCGCGTTCCAGCCGATGGCGGCGCCGAGATTCCCGTCTGGAACCGAGAACCTGAGCAGGGCGACACCCAGAGCCAGGATAGCCGAACCGCCGAGCCCTTGCGCGAATCGGGCGCCGATGAGCCAAGGCAGGGACGGAGCCAGGGCCGAGGCCAGGGATGCAGCCAGAAAAACCCCGACGCCTGCAGCGAAGACTCGACGATAGCCGAACCTTTCGCCCAGTGCGGCGCTCGGCAGAAGCATCATGACGACGGCCGTCTGGTAGGCGGTCATCACGAGAATGGCGCCGGACGGCGTGACGCGAAGCGAGGCGGCGATCGTCGGAAGGGCGACGTTGGACAAGCCTCCGTCGATGACGACCATTGCCATCGCCGCCAGAACCGCACCGATCGCGATGCTGCGTCCCGGGTTGGAGAGCCCCGTCTGGCCGTCCATATCCCGGCGGGGCACAGCCGTCATGGCGAGGGCGGGACCCAGAGCCCGTCTTGCTGTTCATACCGCGTCACCTGGCGATGCTGCCGTTCCTCGATCCTGAGGTCTCGCTCCGTGAAGCGGAACAGGAGCGCGGAGTCGGTGAGGCAGCGTGTGTCGTGGATGTCGCCGGGCAGGTAGACCCGGGCTTGACCGGCACGCAGGACGGTGACGTCCCGCTGCACCAGATGGATGTCACCGAGCGCATCCTCGACGCGCGCGTAGGTGGCTATCTCGAGCGCGCCGTCCTGGATGCCGTAGATGACCCAGCTGCGTCCATGATCATGCGGCGGGCGATACAGGCCTGCGTACTCGGCGTGCGCCAGGAGGATGAAGCCATGGTCGGCGTCGCGGATAAGTTCCTCGCGGGCCGGCTCGGTCTTGTGCAGCGATGCGAGCCAGTTCTCCTTCGGAGAAGCGCGGAGCAGAACCTCCATCTGCTGACGAGCCTCCGCCGCCAGGTCGCTGGACAGCGGTCCCCAGATCCGCCGGATGTTTTCGCTGAACTTCTCGAGCGAGTTCGTCACCATGGCGCATGCCCTTCTCTTGTCGTTGGACAGAAGAATAGGCTCGGGGAGGACATGGCGTAATGCGCAGTATTTGCACTCTATACATGCACCAGACGCCATGTTAGTCGGCTGGCATGGGATCGCCCGATTTCAATCTGCTTGCCGCGCTCGATGTCCTGTTGGCTGAGGGCAGCGTCGAACGCGCAGCCAGGCGCCTGCACCTCAGCGCCTCTGCGATGAGCCGAACGCTGGCGCGCTTGCGCGAAACGACGGGTGATCCGCTGCTTGTGCGGGCTGGCCGCGGCCTCGTGCCGACGCCGCGGGCGCTCGCCCTGCGCGAGCAGGTGCATCAGCTGGTGCTTGATGCCGAGACGGTGCTGCGACCCGATCAGACGATCGACCTCCGCAAGCTCGATCGTGTGTTCACCCTCCGAACGAGCGACGGGTTCGTGGAGACGTTTGGGCCCAGGCTCATCGCAGCCGTCGGCAAGGAGGCTCCCGGCGTTCGTCTGAATTTCGTCCAGAAGACGGACAAGAACAGCGCGCCGCTGCGCGACGGTCGCGTCGACCTGGAGACAGGCGTTGTCGAGGAGGCGATGGGGCCGGAGGTTCGCAGCCTTGCGTTGTTTCGCGACCGGCTGGTCGGGGCCGTTCGCGCCAGCCATGCCCTGGCCTCCGGCAAGATCACCGCGCAACTCTACAAAGCCGGACCGCATGTGATCGTGTCGAGAGGCGGAACCGACGAAACGGCGACCGATCGTCCGTTCCTTCCAGTCGGTCTGGGCCGGAACATCGCCACCGTTGTCGGTGGGTTCTCGGCTGCCCTGGCGCTGGCGCGCGGCACCGACCTGATCGCCACCGTGCCTGACCGGCACACGGAAGCGCTTCGCAAGGGCCTCTTCACGTTCGCATTGCCGGTGCCGGCGAAGGACTTCACGGTTTCGATGCTGTGGCATCCCCGCATGGACAGCGATCCGGCCCACCGCTGGCTGCGCGGATGCGTTAAGAACGTTTGCGCTTTGCAACAGTGACATTGATAGTCTCCGCCGTCGCGGATCACCGCAATCGGCGAGATCGAGCCAGTTCCAGCCGCTACCGGGAACGGCAGCTTCAGAGCCGCTAAGTCACTCGTAACGTTGTGGCGGGCCGGGCATTGATGGCCCACTGCAGCCGTTGAGAACCGCTCCTTGGACATTGTGGCGACGCGTCGGCCGATCTGCCCGCGCTCCAACCTGCTCGCTTCAATTCGCGGACAAGAAGGCGCGCAGCGCCTCCCATGCAGCGGGTTCGGTCAGGAAGGGCGCATGTCCAACGCGAGGCACGGCGGCGACAACAAGGTCAGGTTTGCGTCGCTGCATTTCGGCGACCGTCGATGGCATCAGGATATCCGTGAGTTCGCCGCGGACGACCAGGGTCGGGATCGGCTTCAGGGCCTCGAACAGAGGCCAGAGATCGGCGGTCGTCGCCGACCCTGGCGCGACCGACCGCGAGATTGCCGCGTCATAGTCCAACACGAGACCGCCGCCAGCATCCTCGCGGAATATCCTGCGCGCGAACCCGATCCAGAAAGCGTCGTCAAGCTCGTCAGGAAAGGCGATGCCATTGATGCTTCGGCATCGTGCGGCCGCCTCAGCCCAGTTTGCCAAGCTCGGCGCACCTCCGACATAGCCGCGAATGCGGTCCAGCCCGGCGGGATCGATTTCCGGGCCGACATCGTTGAGGACGGCGGCGGCGATCCTGTCCGGCGCCAGCGCAGCGGCGATCATCGTCATGAGGCCGCCCATCGACGTGCCGATGAATGCCGCCCTGCCAATGCCGAGGCGGTCCAGCAAGGCCAGCATGTCGGCGGCATAGACGCCAGGATTGTAGCGCTCGACCACTGGATCGGGGTCCGATAGCCCGCGTCCTCTCTGGGAGGCGGTGATCACGCGGCGGCCAAGTCCGGAAATCCGGGGCGCAAGCTCTTCGAAGTCGCGCAGGTTGCGCGTGAGGCCGTGGAGGCAAAGGACCGGAACGCCGGTTTCCACCCCGCTGGGCGGATAGTTGCGGTAATGCACTCTGAGGCCGTCGGCTGTCTTGAAGAAGCCTTCCTCGTAAGGTTCGGTCATGAGCAGCTCCCGTCGGGTTCGTGTCCGCTTTCCTGTCGCCTCAACTCGTTCCGTCAACCGCGCCGGACCAGTAAGGCGCGCGCAGATCGCGCTTCAGGAGTTTGCCGTTGGCGTTTCTCGGAAGGAACTGGCGCACTTCAATCGCGGAAATCCGCTGCTGCTTGCCCAGGCGCGCATTCGCCCAGTCTCGGATTTCCTCTGCGCGCGTCCCCGCACTCTCATGCAGCACCGCCAGCGCCAGCGGCGTCTCGCCCCAACGCTCGCTCGGAACGCCGAAAACCGCGCAATCAGCCACATCCGGATGACCCATCAGGACAGATTCGATATCGGCCGGATAGACGTTCTGGCCGCCGGAGATGATCATGTCCTTCTTGCGGTCGGTGATGTGGAGGTACCCCGCCTCGTCGATTCGGCCGATATCCCCTGAACGCAGCCAGCGGCGGCCCTGCCGGTCGAGCCACAGCGCCTCCCGCGTCGCGTCCTCATTTCGCCAGTAGCCGGACATGGCGAAGCGGCTCAGGGCGACGATTTCGCCCGTCTGTCCCCATTCCAGCGGCTGGTCGTTCTCGCCCAGAATGGCGATGTCCTCCCCCGGCGGCGGCTTGCCCACCGAGGTCATGCGCGAGCGCGCCTCCTCCGGCGAAAGCGTGGTGATGAGACCTTCCGTCGATCCATAAAGCTCGATCACCCCGCATGCGAAGGCGTCGAACAAGGCCTCTTTCGTCCGTACAGGGAGGGGCGCGCCGCAGCACATCATCGCCTGCATCGAGGATCGGTCGAAGCCGCCAAATGCCGGGTGGTCGAGCAGGCGCTGATACTGCACCGGCACCATGGCCATGTGGGTGATGCGTTCGCGAGCGATGGTCTCAAGCACATCGGCGGCGTCAAACCCGGAACGGACGAACAATGTGCCGCCGAGCAGGAGTGTCGGCAGCATGCTGGCCCAGCTGATGTTCGAATACAGGCCCGTCGATATCAGCGTCCGCGCGTTGTCGTGATACCGCAGGGCATGCGCCAGGTCGTGCGACCAGTCGAGGCGCGCGCCATGACTATGTGCGATGCCTTTCGGCCGCCCGGTCGTGCCGGATGAGTAGATGATGCTGCACAGATCCTCCCGGGTCAGGGAGACGGTCGGATCATGTGCCGCTTGCCCATCCCGCCAGCTCGGATAGTCGGTCCAGCCCTCCTGGCGCATGGGCTCGGTCCCGCTCGGCGCCGATATGCGGATGGACGGCCTTGGCCAGGACTTGAAGAGACGCCTGCCGTGCTCAGGCGTCGCGAACACAACATCAACGTCGGCGTCGGCCAGCATTGCGTCGAGCCCCGCGTCCGGTATCGAGGTATTGAGAGGCGCCACAGCGGCGCCAGCCTTAATAGCTCCCAGCATGATCTCGATCATGGGCGCGCCATTGCTCATGACCACGCCGACCCGGACGTCCCTGCTGCATCCGGCCGCAATCAGGCCGTTGGCGACCTGGTTGACGCGCCGGTCGAGCGTTCGCCAGTCGAGGCATTCGTCCGGCGTCGCCAGAGCTGGACGATCGGCTCGCCATCGCCCGTGAAGACTCAGAATCTGCGGGAGGAGAGGCTGGTGCGCCATCGGCCGGTCCAAACAATTGGGGCGTCCTCCTGCGCTTCGCGCAGGAGGACGCCCAAAGTTTCAGTACCGGAACTCGACGCTGGCCGTCACCGTGCGGGGATTTCCATAGAAGGCGAGCACGGAGTTGTCGGTGGCGGCGCCGGGGAAGTTGTAGCCCGAGGTGATGTAGCGCTCATCGCTGAGGTTGCGCCCATAGATCCCGAAGCGCCAGTGATCGTCGTCGGCCGTCCAGTTGATCCCAACATCATAGAGCCAGAAGGCCGGCTGATCCAGCAAAGGTATCGCGATCTCGAACTGCTGCGTGTCGCCGCGATAAGCGGCCGAACCGGTCAGCGCGAGGACGCCGGCATTGCCGAGGAGGTCGAAAGGCGTGGACTAGGTCAAGCTGCCTGCTCCGGTCCAGTCCGGTGTGTTTTGCACGTCGCGTTGGTTAGCAACGTTGACGCCGCCGGCAATGAATTCGGTGTACTTCGCGTCGATGTAACCAAAGGAAAGCGAACCGCTTAAGTTCTCGGTGAAGTCCGCCGTTCCCTCGAATTCCACCCCGGACATCTCGGCGGCGCCGGCGTTGGTGACCGTACCCACGAAGGAGACTGGTGGTCCCGGGACGATGACGGAGCCCGGAATCTGAACGTCCGTGTAGTCGGCGAAGAACAGGGCAGTGTTGGCTGTAGCGCGCCCGTTGAAGAGCGTCGCCTTGGCGCCGACTTCGTAGGAATCGACTGACTCAGGCAGGAAACCGTTGCGGACATCGGGGTTGGCGTAGTTGCCGCGCGGATCAAATCCGCCTCCTTTGAAACCCTGCGAATACGACGCATAGAGATTCAAATCCGCACTGGGTTCCCAAGCAAGGATGACGCGCGGGTTGAAGGCGTCGTCAGTCCGGCTGCCATTGAAAGTCGGAACGACTTCCTGCCCGTTGACGATGACCGGGGGCGTAACGCTGACCGCTGCCGTGTTGCCGAAGAAGGGTGAGGCCGTACCGAGAAAGGTCTCGCGTTGAACGCGCGAGGTTCGCTCGTCCTCCGTGTAACGCCCGCCCACCGTGAGGCTCAACGCGTCGGTGAGGTCATAGGTCGCCTCACCAAAAACCGCCCAGGTCTTGGTGTCGACATCGCCCAGCGTGAAGCTTGTGACGGTGCTGAACAGGACGTCGAAGGCATTGAAGGCGTTTGCGTCGAGATAATAGGCGCCGCCAACGAAGCTGAACCGATCCCCCTCATAGATGGCTTGGAGCTCTTGGCTGAACTGGTCATTCCTGTAGATGACGGGCGCATCGAACGAACGCGCTGCGGTCGAGTCGAAGTCGATGGGTGATTTGGAATCATCCTCGCGATAGGCGGTGATCGACCTGAATGTCCAGTTGTCAAGCGGCGACCAGTCGACCAGCAATTGGCCTCCCGTGGCGACAAACATGTTGTGCCGGATCGGACCGGCGATCGTGATGCCGGCCAGCGTATCGTAGTCGTCCGAGAGGAGGGCAGGCTGCGCTGCGGAAACGGTCGGCAGCAGCCGGTAGCCCTGGCGCGGCGAGGAAGTGTCTTCAGTGTGATCGAGCGCGAGCCTTATGAGCAGGCTGCTCGTCGGTTCGAACTCAGCAGAAACGCGGGCCGCGAATACCTTTTTGTCGTAATTCTCATCGCCCGTCGTCCGGTTGCGGCCAAATCCATCCCGGTTCAGCGAGGCAATGGCGCCCCCGATGCGAAAGTTTTCCGAAACTGGCATGGAGCCCGAGACGATGGCGTCAACTTGGTTGTAGCTTCCATACGACAGCCGGGCTCGCAGCGTAGGATCGTTGGGATCGAGCCGGCGGGTCACGTATTTGACGGCGCCGCCGATCGTGTTGCGGCCATAGAGCGTGCCCTGGGGGCCGCGGAGGATCTCGATGCGCTCGACGTCATAGATGTCGAGGAGCGCGGCCTGCGGGCGGTTGAGGTACACGTCGTCGAGATAGATGCCGACGCCCGCC
>DATBNA010000149.1:0-2218 GCA_036554545.1 Hyphomonadaceae bacterium | reverse complement strand
TGTTGCGCCTTGAACATCTTGGCGGCCGCCACCATTTGCATCGCTTTGGTGATCTGCGCGGTGCTGCTGACCGACCTGATGCGCTGGCGGATCTCACGAGGGCTGGCCATAAGTCACCGGCTGGGTTCACTTCCACGTCTGTTTGAATTCGTCGGCGACGCTCTTCAGCTCGGCGTTCAACGCGTCGCTGAGCGTCTTTTCCTTTTCGATCTTGGCGAGCAATTCGACCTTCCGCGTCGTCAGGAACTCCGTGAGCTTGGTTTGAAACTCCTTGACCCGCTCCACCGGCACGGGATCCACGTAGCCGTTTTGCATCGCCCAGATCACCGCCACCTGGACCTCGACGGGAATCGGGTTGTACTGCGGCTGCTTGAAAATCTCCATGATGCGCTTGCCGCGGTCGATCTGCGCGAGGGTCTTCGCGTCGAGGTCCGAGCCGAATTGCGCGAACGCCGCCAGCTCCCGGAATTGAGCGAGGTCGCCCTTGAGCTGTCCCGCCACCTGCTTCATGGCTTTGAGCTGCGCCGCCGAGCCGACCCGCGAGACCGACAGGCCCACCGAGATCGCCGGACGCATGCCCTGGTAGAACAAATCCGTTTCCAGATAGATCTGCCCGTCCGTGATCGAGATGACGTTGGTCGGGATGTAGGCCGAAACGTCGCCCGCTTGCGTTTCGATGATCGGGAGGGCCGTCAGCGAGCCATTGCCATATTTCTCGCCGACCCGCGCCGCCCGTTCGAGCAATCGGCTGTGCAGGTAAAACACATCGCCGGGATAGGCTTCGCGGCCCGAAGGCCGCTTCAACAC
Source organism: Hyphomonadaceae bacterium (assembly GCA_036554545.1). Taxonomy (GTDB): domain Bacteria; phylum Pseudomonadota; class Alphaproteobacteria; order Caulobacterales; family Hyphomonadaceae; genus UBA7672. The sequence goes on along the minus strand of DATBNA010000149.1, from coordinate 1,411 downwards.
GAGCGACACCTGCCGGTAGGCGACCGCGTGCTTGGACAGGTCGTCGTAGACGATCAGCGCGTCCATGCCGTTGTCCATGAACCACTCGCCGATCGCCGCGCCGGCAAACGGCACGAGATACTGATTGGCGGCCGAATCCGAGGCCGGGGACGCCACGATGATGGTGTAGGGCATCGCGCCGGCTTCTTCGAGAACCGATATCACCCGGGCGACGGTGGACTGCTTCTGACCGATCGCGACGTAGATGCAGTAGAGCGGCCGGTAGTCCGTGTCGCCGGCCGCCTCGGCCGCTTTGTTGAGCCGGGCCTGGCTGATGATCGTGTCTATGCAGATGGTCGTCTTCCCGGTCGCGCGGTCGCCGATGATCAATTCGCGCTGGCCGCGGCCGATCGGGATCATCGCGTCGATCGCCATGATGCCCGTCTGCACCGGTTGGTTCACCGACCGCCGGCGGATGATGCCGGGCGCGAGCTTCTCGACCGGATAGGTGATGTCGCTCTTGATCGGCCCTTTGCCGTCGATGGGTTCGCCGAGAACGTTCACGACTCGTCCCAGCAGGCCCTTGCCGACGGGCACTTGCAGGAGCTTGCCCGTGGTGCGGGCTTCGCCGCCCTCTTTGAGTTGGGTGTAATCGCCAAGGATGATCACGCCGACCTCGGTCTCTTCCAGATTCAACACCAGGCCGGTAATCCCGTTGCCGAGGTCGATCATCTCGTTCAGCATGGCGTCGGTCAGGCCTTCGAGCTTGGCGACGCCGTCGCCAAGCTCGCGGATCGTGCCCACGTTCTGCTTGGCAGCCGCCCTCCGCGTGCCCGCGATTTGCGCTTCGATCTCCTGCAACAGGTCCGCCATGGATCCCTCGCGCTAAAAACTCCTCTCCAGCGACGCCAGACCGGCCCGCACGCTGCTGTCGTAGACGTCGCTGCCCACCTGGATTCGCATCCCGCCTATCAGCGCCGGGCGGTGGGCGAAGGCGGTGCTGAGTCCCGGGCCATACCGGCGCGCCAGAGCGGCCTCGATATCGGCCTGCAAGTCGGGCGGCAAGGGCGCAGCGCTTTCAACGGTGGCCGTGTGCCGGGCGAGATCGAGTTTCACCAACCGCCTGAAATGTGAAAGGATGGCCGGGCCGTTGCGGCGGCCGGCGGCGACGACGCGTTGCACGACGTTCCGCGCACGGTTCTCATCGAGCAAGCCGTTCACCAGACAACGGCGGAACAGTTGCTTGGCTTCGCGTTTCGCCTCCTTGTTAATTTTCATGGGGGCTACGTGATTTGCTTCGCGGTCTCCTCGGCCAAGCGACGCTGATCCTCCAACGTTAGAATCTTTCCAGTCACCGCGGCGGTCGCCTGCACCACCAACCGGCCGACCTCGCGTTTGAGCTCGGCGAGCATGCGCTCGTGTTCCTGAGCGG
>DATBNA010000549.1:0-3680 GCA_036554545.1 Hyphomonadaceae bacterium | reverse complement strand
CGGCCGCGAGAAATATGGGGAGTTCGGGCGGTTTTGTGCCGCCCATTGCTGTCTCGACGGGTCATCCTCGGCCTTGAGCCGAGGATTTTTCTTCCGCCATCCCACGCTGAAGCAAAGAAGGATCCTCGGGTCGCGCGGAGCCTGTCCTCGGGCCGGCCATGGCGGGACCCGGGGGCTTGCCCGAGGATGACGGTGGTGGACGAGAAATCGGAGTTAGCGCGCATCCGCTCGCTGGACTGGTTCCCCGCCTCCGCGGGGAACACGGTCGAGAGAGTTCGCTCGGGCCTCGCTCCCATCGGCCCTTCGGGCCACTTCCCCCGCGCTCTGGGCGGAGGAAGAGTGCGCCGGCTCAGGTCGCTGCGGCGGCGGCTTCGTCTTCGGCTTTTTCGACGCGCTGGCCGGGGACGCGGCCCGGCAGGCTGATCAACAGCGGCGCTGCGACGAAGATCGACGAGTAGGTGCCGATGATGATGCCGAAGCATATCGACGCAGCGAAGCCGAAGAGGACGTCGCCGCCAAGGAACAGCATCGCACCGCCAGCCATCATGGTGGCAAGCGATGTGATGAGCGTGCGGGACAGAGTCGCCGTGATCGAGATGTCGATGATGCGCGGCAGCGGAAGCTTCTTGTACTTCTTGAGCATCTCGCGGATGCGGTCGAAGACCACGACCTTGTCGTTGATCGAGTAGCCCGCCAACGTCAGCGCGCCGGCGACAATAGTCAGGTCGAACGTCATCTGGGTGATCGAGAACAGGCCCAGGATCGCATAGACGTCGTGGAACGTCGTGATGAAGGCGGCCCAGCCGAACTTCGATTCAAAGCGGAACCAGATGTAGCCTGCGATCGCGACCAGCGCAAAAATGCAGGCGATGATGCCGCCCTGCAGAAGCTCGTCCGAGACCTTGCCGGAAACCGCAGAGGCGCCGCGGATCGTCACACCCTGCCCGAGGACGTCGGTAACCTGCCGCGCGACCGTATCGATGTCGCCCTGCCCTTCGATAATCGGGAGGCGGATGAAGACGGTTTTCTGGTCGGTGGTGGTCGTGACGTTGGTGTTGCCTTCCTCGTAGCCAAGCGCCGCGAGGCTTGTGCGGACATCGCCTGCGTTGAAAGGCGCTTCCCTGGCCGCTTCGATCTGGATGCCGCCAGTGAAGTCGAGGCCCATGTTGAGGCCTTGAGTCGCAAGCGAAATTGTCGTGCCGACGATGATCAGAAGGCTGATGAGATAGCCGAAGCCCCGCCACTTCATGAAAGGCAGGGGTTCGCGCTCCTTTGCCGGGGGTTTGTTCGGGTTGGGCTTATCCCACCACATGCGGCCTCACGCCTTGAATCCATTATTGCAGAACCGCACCAGATAGGTGCGGGTTGGCCCCTGCGCTAGCAGTTGAGACCCAAAAGCGCCATTCAAAAAATTTGTGCGACTGCGTATGGACTTGCCGCCACGCGGAAAGGACTTTCGCTCAGCGCCTCTTGTGCGCGGCGCAGGGGCTTCCCCAGTTTTACAGGAAAGTCAGGGGTCCGCTTCATGCGCGGGCTGGAAACAGTGATGTCGGCTGGTACGGACGTCCGCTCGGGCGGAGGGACGGGCGCGGGTACATCCGCGCTGCTCCTTCAGGCTGTGCGCGGCGATGGCGAGCGCGTCACCGTGGGGCAGATTCTCGACGCCCTCGATGCGCGGGCGTTTGGCCTCGCCACACTCATTTTTTCCCTGCCCTCCGTGGTGCCGATGCCGCCCGGCGTGCCCACCGTGGTGGGGATCGCACTGCTGATCGTTTCGCTGCAGATGGTGATCGGCCGGCAAGAGCTGTGGCTGCCTGGATTCCTGACGAAGCGGAGCTTCTCGCGTGTGGCGCTGGTGCGTGCGTTCGAGAAGCTCGCGCCGAGGCTCGAGGCGGTAGAGAAGATCGCCAAGCCGCGACTGCTGTTCATGACCGGCAGGATCGGGACAGTTGCGATCGGCCTGGTCGTCCTGTTCATGGCCGTCGTACTGATCCTGCCCCTGCCGCCGGGGGGGAATTTCCCGCCAGCGCTGGCCTGCGCCATTCTGGGAATGGGACTGGCGGAACGGGACGGGATCATTGTGCTTTTCGGGCTCGTTGTCTCGGTCGCGGCGACTTTCGCGGTCTCGGTCGTGACGGTTCTCTTTATCCAGTCTTTCCCGGATTTCCTGAACTGGCTGGGGAACAGCCTCGGATTTTAGGTACAGCTTGCGACAATAAAGGGCGGAACCGGCGAATTCCTGCGACAGACGCCGCCCAGCCTTGGTCCAATAGAAAAGGACCAAGACATGAAACGTATCCTCCCCCTCACCACCGCCGTCATCCTGGCGCTGGCCGCCGGATCGGCCGCCATTGCGCAACAACCGCGCGAGCCCCTGAAGTTCCGAGGCGAGCATGGACCCGGCGGATTCGGCCTGCTTGAGTTCGACACCAATGCGGACGGCAAGCTGGCCAAGGCCGAATTCGACGCCGCCCAGCGCAACCGCTTCAACGCCATCGACGCGAACAAGGACGGCTTCGTCGTCCCTGATGAAATGCGGGCATCATTGGAATCGCGCCGGGCGGATGCCGAGAAGGCGCGCTTTGCCGTGCTCGACACCGACAAGAACGGCCAGCTCAGCCAGTCAGAGTTCGACGCCGCCCGTGGACGCGGTCCGGGACCGGATGTTCCGAGGTTGCGCATGGGACCAGGCGGGCCGGATGGGCTTCGCGGTCCAGGCGGTCCAGGCGGTCCGGGACCGGGCGGATTTGGACGCGGCGACCGCATCGGTCCGGATGCCGACAATGACGGCAAGATCTCTTTCGCGGAGTTCTCCGCCCGTGGCGCCGAAGGGTTCGCCCGGGCCGACGCCAACAAGGATGGAACAGTCACGATTGCCGAGCTTCAGGCCCTTCCTCGCGGACCCCGTTAAGGCCGGCGCCGCGCCTTTGATTCTCTCCCCCGAGGGAGGCGCGTCCTGACGGCCAAAAGCAGCCTGTTGCATCAGGGCGACCTGCTGCAGCAGGCTGCCGACGTTTCTGGTGAATCGATGTCGCAGAACATTCTGATCGTCGAGGACGAGGCTTCGATCCGCGAGCCGCTGGCGAAGTATTTCGACAGCAACGGCTTCCGCGTGAAGTCGGCGCCCAATGCCGCCGAGGCGCGTACGCTGCTTTCCGCACATGCGTTCGACCTGGTGATCGCGGACATCATGATGCCAGGCGAGGACGGGTTGAGCCTGTGCCGGCATATCCGCGCCACCAGCAACCTGCCGGTGATCCTGCTGACGGCGAAGACAGAGGAGCTGGACCGAATTCTCGGACTCGAGGTCGGCGCCGACGACTATGTGACCAAGCCCTTCTCTCCCCGCGAGCTGCTGGCGCGGGTGAAGGCGGTGCTGCGGCGGGCGAACAGCCTGCCGCCGAAGCAGTCGCCGCCGGACACGGCGCGCTATGCGTTCGGCGACTGGGTGCTGAAGACTGGCGAGCGCGAACTCGTGGGACCGGACGGACTGTCGGTGCCGCTGTCGACCGGAGAGTATGCGTTGCTGCTGGCGATGGTGGAGCGGCCGAAGCTGGTGCTGACGCGGGACCAGTTGCTGGATCTCACGCAGGGACGCGAGGCTGGCGTGTTCGATCGTTCGATCGACAACCAGATCAGCCGCCTGCGCCGGAAGATCGAGGAAGACCCCAAGACGCCGA
>DATBNA010000082.1:0-6024 GCA_036554545.1 Hyphomonadaceae bacterium | reverse complement strand
GCACAGCCTCGATCAGGAAGGCGCGCGTGATCATCGCCCTCGCTTCGATCTCCGGCAGACCGCGCTGGCGCAGGTAGAAGACCGCCGCCTCATCGAGTTGCCCGGCCGTGTTGCCGTGGGCGCACTGGACGTCGTCCGCGTAGATCTCCAGCTCCGGCTTGGCGAAGACTTCGGCGCCTTCCTCCAGCAGCAGCGCATTGTGCTCCATCTGCGCGTCGGTCTTCTGAGCCGCGCGCTCGACCTTGAAACGCCCCTGGAACACGCCGCGGCCGCCTTTACGCGCAACCCCGCGCACGAGCTGCCGGACCTCCGCGCCTTCCGCGCCGAGCATCACCTGGCTGGTCAGGTCGGCATGCCGCGCCTTTGCGGCGAGATAAACGCCGTCGAGCCGCACCCGCGACTTCGCGCCGGCCCACACATCGGTCTCGGTACGGGCAAGCTTGCCGCCTTCAGCCAGCACGAACTGACGGAACTGGGCGCCATCACCCAGAAAAACTTCGCCGGTGCATATGATGGTCGCCTCGGGCGCCGCCGGCTGCAGCACGATGCGCATCAGATCGCCGCCCGGCGCCACGAAGCACTCGCTCAGCGTGTTGGTGAAGCCCGCATGCGCGCCTTCAAAGATCTCGATCAGCGTCAGCTTCTCGCCGGGCCGCACACTGACGCCTATGCGCGACTGGCGCGAGTAACGCCCGGTTGCGCCAATGTGGCGAACAAACGCCACGCCGCTGTCATTCCTTGACTCGACAATCGGAAACCAGTCGTCGGCGAGCCCGTCAACAGCCATTACGGCCAGCGGCGAACCTTCTGCGTTTCTCCGAGGGCCTGCCTCGCTTGCTTTCTTCGAAAACACCGCCGGCCTTCCGGTCCTGGTTTTCTCGGGCCAGAAAGCAACCCGCCCATCCTGAATCACGATCTCGGCGGGATCGAGCGCAACAAAGCGGCCTGTCGCCGGAACCACACTCTTCGGCGCCGGCGCAACAGGCGGGAGTGCGCCAACGGCGCTGCGGACATCCGACCATCGCCATCTCTCGACGCGCCGGTTCGGCAGGGCCTCGGCATTGATCACGACGCCTTCTCCCCGACCACGGCGTCGTAGCCTTCCTTCTCAAGGCGCAGCGCCAGTTCCGGCCCGCCCGACTTCACGATGCGGCCGGCAGAGAGAATGTGAACGCGGTCCGGTTTGATATGATCGAGCAATCGCTGGTAGTGCGTGATGACCAGCAAGGCGCGCCCGGGGCTACGGAGTGCATTAACGCCGTCGGCCACGACTTTCAGCGCATCTATGTCGAGGCCGGAATCTGTTTCATCCAGGATCATGAAGCGTGGCTCGAGCATGAGCATCTGATAGATTTCAAGGCGCTTCTTTTCGCCGCCGGAGAAGCCAACGTTGAGCGGCCGCTTCAACATCTCGGGGTCAATGCGCAGTTTCTGCGCCGCCGTCTTCGACGCCTTCAGAAAATCGGGAGCGGAAATTTCCGTCTCGCCGCGCGCCTTGCGTTGTGCGTTCATGGCTGCGCGCACGAACGTCATCACCGGCACGCCGGCGATTTCCACCGGATACTGGAAAGAGAGGAAGAGGCCCCTCGCCGCACGCTCTTCCGGCGAAAGGCTGAGCAGGTCCTGCCCCTCGAACCTGGCTTCGCCCGCCGTGACCTCGTAACCGTTGCGGCCGGTCAGCACGTAGCCCAGCGTCGATTTGCCCGACCCGTTCGGTCCCATCACGGCGTGCACTTCGCCGGCAGGAACCATGAGCGAAACGCCCTTCAGGATTTCACGCGCAGGAGCATCCTCCGGCGTCACGCGGGCGTGAAGGTTGACGAGTTCGAGCATCAGACGCCTGTAAACGCGGGGCAAACCGCGCCCCGGACCCTCTAGATAAGCCTGGCACCCCGCTTGTTCGAGATTTGGCTTCGCGAGGTTCGCGGGTTCTTTCGTCCCGCAGGACCGCAATGTCCATAGGCGGCAGCTGAAACCTACTTGAAGATTTCCGCCACAGCGGGTTCGGCGCAGAATTTCGCCTGTGCGGCGGCAGGATCGAGCCCAGCCGTCGCCAACCCGCCATCGTCAGTAACCTTGCAGGTTACGCTGGTGATCTTGTCCACCTCGCCCTCGGCCGTCGTGGTGGCGGTGGCGACTGGGGTCAGCTCGCCATCCAGCTTGTAGAAGGCGACGTCCCACTCGTTGGCGCTCGAACGTGATGGAATGGCGATAAAGCCGCTGTCGGTCTTCACGATCTCCACGCCGGTGGGCTCGCCAATGCGCACGAAGCTTTTGCCATCGTCCTGCTGGCGCCAGACGGCCCATGTGGTGTTGACGTTGCCGGTCTCCAGTGGAAGCAACAGGTCTGCCTTGCCGTCCTTGTCGATGTCCTGGACGCTGATCTGGTTGAACGTGTTGCCCATGGTCTCATCGATGGTCTGCAGCGTCGCATCGCCGGGTGCGACGACCTGCACGGAGACCTTGGTTGATTCATCTTCCGCCTTCGCATAGCGCGCCTCGACGGCGAGACCGGAGTTGTCGGTGAGCATCAGGCGGCAATCCGGATGCTTCCATCCATCGGCGCCAAGATCCTGCGTCTGCACCGTCGAACAATCAGGCAGCGGCATCCGCTTCTCGGCGGCGGCGCCCGCGCCGGCATCCGCTTCTTCGCTCGGCGCTTCGGATTCCGGCGAGCACGCGGCGAGCATTGCCGCGACGCAAATCGCAAATCGGAGTCTCATACGTCACCCCTTGTCATGGCGACGGCATAGATCAGTTGCCTGGGCTACGCCAGCTTACGGGTGGGTAATGCGCAGGCCGATTTGTCGCTTGCCGCTAGTTCAGCGCCGCAAGCACTTTGTCGGTTCCACTTGCGAGTTCATCGACCGTCGCCTGCGACAAGCGGCCCTTCTCCTGCATGCTGCGCAAGTCCTTGAGCCATTTGTTCAGTTCTGTCGCGGCGCGCTGGTTGCTGGGCGTGTTCCAGCCCGAAGACTCTCCAGCGATTGTCCGGACGATGCCCGCGAGTCGCGTCGTCATCTTCTTCAGCTGATCCGAGCCGCCGAGGTAAAAATAGGTTGAGTCCAGGAGATCCTGACCGGCACGGCACGCTTCGGCGCATTTGAGGTTGCGACCAAAGATGGCCTCGTCGGCGCGGCGACGGCTTTCATCCGCATCGGCTTTCACGATGTAGCCTGCCGCAAGGTTGTCGGCGACCCGCTTCTTCGCCGCGTCGGCGTAGGCTTTGTGCGTCGGATAGAGGCCGGCGATGGTCGCATCATCGAACGGTTCATAGCGGCCATAGAGGCGGCAGAAGCCGTCGCCTGTGTTGGCGCCGGAGTTGAGCGCAACAGCCGGATCGAACTCGGCCAGGCGGATACCGCCCTTCGCGTTTCCGCGTTCATCGCGAACGATTTCGCTGCCGTTCACTTCAAGGCGCGGAGCGATTGGCGGCTTCACGCCTTTCTGCGCCCAGGCGGTCATGTGATCGTACACGGCCGCCAGCGCATAGTTCATCGGCACGCGCGGATAGGTGGGATAGGTGCAGTTGGCGGCGGCTCGCTCGACATGGTCGCGCTTGGTCAGAGGGCCGGCGTTCATGGAGGTGCGGCGTGAAGAGTGGCTCGTGCCGGCGATCTCCCAGTGGCGGAACTTGTCCGTGTCGGGCTGGCGGCTGCGCACCTGTCCCGGCACGTCGGTTTCCGAGAGCAGCTTGAACACCGGCACGTTGAGGTCTTCGCGCACCCGCGCGCCGCCGATCATGAGGAGGTAACCGCTCACCGGTCCGCCGAGTTCATCGTGCAGGGCGTTGATGTAGGTGCCGAGCCGGCCGGCCGATTGCGACGCGCCCATGGCGATGACGGTCTTCGGCGTTGCGCCGCCGAGGACGTTCACGCCCTGCGGATCACGGATCGCCTCCATTCCTTGCGCGAAGATGTCGTACGACATCGAATCCTGTGCGACACCCTCCGCCGCAACCGTCAGCGCGCCATAGCGCACAGGGCTCCACACCTTGAGGCCATTTGGCGCGCGGTCCACGCCGACGAACTGCGCCGAGATGCCGACCCACACATAGCCTTCGCGCATGATGTGCTCGTACGAGCCGCCCCACATTGCATCGAGATCGTAGCCGGCCGTCACGTTCTGCCATTCGGCCAGCACGACGCCGTTGAACTTCTTCATGTCCTTCGGCCGGCGCACGATCATCCGTGTGCGATAAGGATGGCCCTCGCTCACCACCTTCCCGTCCATGGCGTTGTCGCCCTGGGTGTTGTAGCTGCGCGCCGTGCCTTCGAAGAAGAACTCCTCCTCGACATAGCCGGCCTGGCTGATCGGATGGATGGTCGCCATCCAGGGATAGTCGTGGGATTTGTCGCCCGGCTGCACGCGCGCGGGAATCGGCCCGGTCACTTTCGGGTTCGGCACATCGGCAAAGGCGGTCGATCCCAGCGTCAGAACGGCAAGTGCAGTCGCAGCAAGGCGGCCAAGGCGCATGGTTCACTCCCCACAGTCAGCTTTGTTTGTTTATTGAGTAAGCCTAGCGGCACGCGCCGGTCGAGTCACGATCTCTGGATTGCGCAGCCTGACAGCGTCAGCGCTCAGATCAGCACGGCAAGATAGACGTAGATGTCGGTGCGCACCTTCGCCGGATCGTCGTACCAGTCGCCATAGATTTCGAGTGACTTCGGAAGCGCCTTCAGACCTCTGGCTTTGATCTCGGCCTCGATCGCATCGTGGGTCGTTTTCATCTTGCGGTAGTCGCCCCAATGCGTCGCAGTCATCACGCGGCCGCCGGGGATGTGCGCGGGCTTCACTTCGGGATCAGCGCCACCCGGTTGCCGGTCGAGCACCCCGACTGTCATCGTGACGCCTTCCCTCGTGTTGTCGCGATACATGATGAAATTGTGGCCGTGGCCCGGCGTCAGAGCGCCCGGCGCATAAACGCGACCGACCAGCCTCTGGATGTTGGCGCGCATGTCCTGCCAAGACGTGAACATCTCGATCCCGGCGCCATTGTGTGGCTCAAGATCGATGATGCTCGGCGTACTCACCCCACGCTCCCCTCGAGGCTGACTTCGAGGAGTTTCTGCGCCTCGACTGCGAACTCCATCGGGAGCTTCTGCAGCACGTCGCGGACGAAACCGTTGACCAAGAGCGCCACCGCCTCTTCTTCACCGAGCCCGCGCTGGCGCGCGTAGAAAAGCTGGTCTTCCGAGAGCTTGGTTGTCGTCGCTTCGTGTTCGAGCTGGGCGTCGCCGCGGCGGTTCTCGACATAGGGAATGGTGTGGGCGCCGCAGCCATGGCCGATCAGCAGGCTGTCGCACTGCGTGAAGTTGCGGGCCTTCGACGCTTTCGGGTGGACAGAGACAAGGCCGCGATAGGTGTTGTTGGATTTGCCCGCGGAGATGCCCTTCGAGATGATCCGCGAGCGGGTGTTCCGGCCGAGGTGGATCATCTTGGTGCCGGTGTCGGCCTGCTGGCGGCCGTTGGTCACCGCGATGGAATAGAACTCGCCGGACGAGTCATCGCCGCGAAGGATGCAGCTTGGATACTTCCAGGTGATGGCGGAACCGGTCTCCACCTGCGTCCATGAAATGCGTGAGCGCGGCCCACGGCAGTCGCCGCGCTTGGTGACGAAGTTGTAGATGCCGCCCTTGCCTTCGGCATCGCCCGGCCACCAGTTCTGCACTGTTGAATACTTGATCTCGGCATCCGCCAGCGCGACCAACTCGACCACTGCGGCGTGCAGCTGGTTTTCATCACGCATCGGCGCGGTGCAGCCTTCGAGATAGGAGACGTAGCTGCCTTCGTCCGCGATGATCAGCGTCCGCTCGAACTGGCCCGTGCCTTTCGCGTTCATTCGGAAATAGGTCGACAGCTCCATCGGGCAGCGCACGCCCTTGGGCACGTAGACGAAGGTGCCGTCGGAGAAGACCGCCGAGTTCAGCGTCGCAAAGAAATTGTCGGTCACCGGCACGACGCTGCCGAGATACTGCTTCACCAGCTCCGGGTGCTCGCGGATCGCCTCGGAGATCGACATGA
>DATBNA010000028.1:0-1615 GCA_036554545.1 Hyphomonadaceae bacterium | reverse complement strand
CGTCGGCGAATGAACGGCTCCGCCACGGCGCGCATCTCGATGGCCGTGACCACCCGCGTCATCACACCTCGCTGTTCGAGGGCGTCCTGCAGCGCCAGTCCATTGATGACAGTGGCCAGCATGCCCATGTAGTCGGCGGTGGCGCGGTCCATGCCCCGCACGCTCGCAGCCACACCCCGGAAGATGTTGCCGCCGCCGATGACGATAGCCGTTTGGACGCCGAGGCTCTGAAGCTCGCCGACGTCGCGGGCAATCTGGGTCGTAACGGCGGGATCGATCCCGAATTGCTGGTCGCCCATCAGCGCTTCTCCGGATAGCTTCAGGAGTACGCGCCGATACAGGGGAGCTGCGACAACAGGATCCGGCATTCGGGAATGAATTATAGACGCGCGAACGGCGGGTCCGGTCTATTCGACAGATTCCCCAACGCGAAAGCGCGTGAAACGGCCAATCGTGATGTTCTCGCCGGTCTTGGCGGTGGTCTCGACGACCAGCTGCCCGACCGTGACATTGGGGTCGCGAATGGACGGCTGCTCCAGAAGGACGAACTGGGAATAGAAGCTGTTCAGCTTTCCATCGACGATCTTGTCGAGAACCTGTGCGGGCTTACCCGATCCTTCCATCTGAGCGCGATAGATGCCCTTTTCCTTCTCGATCGCCTGCTGCGGGACATCTTCCCGGCGCACCCACTTCGGATCCGCTGCGGCAATGTGCATCGCAACTTCCTTGACGAGGTTTTGAAATGCCTCGGTCCGGGCCACGAAGTCGGTTTCGCAGTTCACCTCAACCAGCACACCGATCTTGCCGCCCATGTGGATATAGCTGCCGATGAGTCCCTGCGCCGTTGCGCGCCCCGCTCGCTTGGCCGCCTGCGCAAGTCCGCGTTTGCGCAGCAGCGTCGTCGCTTCTTCGAGGTTTCCGTTTGCCTCCGCGAGCGCGGCCTTGCATTCCATCATCCCCGCGCCAGTCTTGTCCCGGAGCTGCTTTACCTGATCTGCCGTAATTGTTGCCATGTCGATTGCTCGTTCTTTGTTGGTAGCGCGCAGGCTTAAGCCTGCGCACTACTTTAGATTGGTTACATGACTCGCGTCGGGGCAGCTGTACGCCGGCCAGGCGCCTCGAAAAGGCCCGCCCTACGGCCATGAACGCTGTACAAACAAAGCGCCGGCCCGCGCCGGCGCGTGACGTTGCCGCCGTCGCGTTCAGGCGCCAGCAGTAGTCGGTGTCGCCTCCGTGCGGCGCTGCGGTCTGGTCACCCGCGTCAGTCGTGCGGCAGCGTCAGCAGCAGCGGCCTCTTCAGCCTGTGCAGCCGCTTCCTCGGCCAGCTTGGCCTCGCGCATACCGCGACCGCCCATAACCGCGTCGGCCACTTTCGATGCAAACAGCTTGATTGCACGCAGCGCATCATCGTTGCCGGGGATGACGTAATCCACTTCGTCCGGATCGCAATTGGTGTCGACGATACCGATTACCGGGATCTTCAGCTTCCGGGCTTCGTCGACTGCAATCTTCTCCTTGCGCGTGTCCACCACGAAGACGGTGTCGGGCAGCCGGGACATCTGCCTGATGCCCTCGAGATTCTTCAGCAGCTTCCGCTTTTCCTTCTCGGCCCGCG
>DATBNA010000012.1:0-11004 GCA_036554545.1 Hyphomonadaceae bacterium | reverse complement strand
GGTTCTAGGGTATTTCCCGCATTCACATGGTTAACCGCCGGTCGTAGTTTTCTCCGGTCGCCCTAAAGCGTCCTTAGATGCTCCTGCCCGATTGTCGCAGCGTCGGGTCGCGCGGGGATTTTCAGAGGAAACCAGACCGTGTGCGCATCGCGAAGAAAGCTTGACGCCTGGAACATGGGCGAAGGCGACCGCTCGCCGGATGCGGCGACTGAGGAGGGATTCGACTCGTTCGGTCCGGTCGGCGGATATCGCCGGGTGATGGATCGCCCGGCGCGGCCCCCTGCGCCGCAATCGCCTCACGACTTCACGCGCATTCTTGTGGCGGAGGACGACAACTTTCATCGCCGCGTCCTTCGCGTGCTGCTCGCCTCGCCCCGCATCTCGATGATCGAGGTCGAGGATGGCCAGGCTGCGGTCGACCTGCTGGCCCTGCGCAGCTTCGACCTTGTCCTGCTGGACCTCACCTTGCCGAAGATGACCGGCGAGGACGTCGTGCGATGGATCCGTCAGAGCCACACGCCATGGGCGGACATCCCGATCCTCGGCATGGTCGACGAAGGCATGGAATCCAAGGTCGGCCGCATGACATCGATGGGCATGACCGACTGGATCGCCAAGCCGCTCGACCGCCAGCAGCTCACAGAGAAGATCGTGCTGCTGATGCCGGCGCTCTACGACGCGGGGTTGTAGCGGTCAGAACTCGATGTCGAGTTCCTCGATCTCGATCGGTTCGGCCTTCGATTCCTCGATCCATTGCTGCATGGGCGCCCAGTCCATGATGCGGTCGCGGTATTCGGCGGCCTTGCCTTCGAGGGCGACGTCGTAGGTGACGAAGCGGGTGCAGACCGGCGCGTACATCGCATCCGCCAGCGTTGGCTGGTCGCCAAACAGGAAGCGGCCGCGATACTGCTCGAAGCATTCCGTCCAGATCGTCAGCACACGGCGGATGTCGGATTTGGCGCCGGTGAAGACGCGATAGCCTGGATAGCGCGCACGCAGGTTCATCGGCAGCGCTGACCTGAGATTGTAGAAGCCTGCATGCATCTCGCCGCACACTGACCGGCAGTGCGCGCGCTTGATCCGCTCGCCCGGCAGGAGATCGGCTTTCGGGAAATTCTCCTCAAGGTATTCGGCGATCGCCAGGGTGTCCCAGACGCTGGCGCCGTTGTGCTCGAGCCGTGGCGTCAAGACCGTGGGCGACAAAAGCAGCAGTTCGGCCCGGTTGTTGGGATCGTCGATCGGCACGCTTTCGACGTCGACGTCGAGGCCCGCCATCTGGCAGAAAAGCCAGGCCCGGAGGGACCAGGACGAGTAGTTCCTGCTCGAAATCGTCAGTTTTGCGCCCGCCATCGCGGCACTTTCCTTGCCCTTAATGTGTATATGCAATCGTATGTCGCAGTGCAGTATGCGGGGAACTAGGGTTCCTTAACGAACCCCCCGGGGACACGCATCTGCCTAGAAATAGAGCGCGCCGCGATATGTGGTACCACATCTACGAAGCGCAGATGCAGGCTTCGGCACCATTTCGCGCTGCAGCGCTCGCTGCCCTGCAAATGCGCGCAGCCCTGAACGGTGCGGCCGATTCGCCTGCCGCACGCCGCGTCATGGCTGCGCTCGAAATGGCCAGCCGCGCCACCCTCACCCACGCCTCGCCGCCCTTCGGCATCACTTCCGTAAAGGTCGAGAACCGCGAAGTAGAGGTGACAGAGGAGGTCGCGCTCGACCTGCCTTTCGGCAACCTTCTGCATTTCAAGAAGGATATCGACGCCGCCCAGCCGCGCGTCCTGCTTGTAGCTCCGCTGTCGGGCCATTTCGCGACCCTGCTGCGCGGCACGGTCCGCACGATGCTGCAAGACCACGACGTCTACATCACGGACTGGAAGAACGCCCGCAACATCCCCGCGTCGGCCGGGCGTTTCGGCTTCGAGGACTATGTCGACTACCTAATCCGGATGCTGGAGCATCTCGGCCCCGGCGCGCACATGGTGGCGGTCTGCCAGCCCTGCGTGCAGGCGCTGGCCGCGACGGCGGTCATGGCGGCCGGCAAGCATCCGTGCGAGCCGCGCTCGCTCACCCTGATGGCGGGACCGATCGACTGCCGGGTCAACCCGACGACTGTGAACGACCTCGCCACCGAGCATCCGATCGAATGGTTCAGGAACAACCTCATCTCGGCCGTGCCCTTCCCGTTGTCCGGCTGGGGCCGGCGCGTCTATCCGGGCTTCATGCAGCTCACCGCCTTCATGTCGATGAACCCGCAGCGCCACATCGATGCGCACAAGTCGCTCTACCGCCACCTGGTCGAAGGCGATGAAGAGCAGGCCGAAGTGATCAAGGAATTCTACGACGAGTATTTTGCCGTACTCGATCTTACCGAGGAGTTTTACCTCGAGACCGTCGCCTGGGTGTTCCAGGAAATGCGCCTACCGCTCGGCCGGCTGACCCATCGCGGCGAAGCCGTCGACTGCTCCGCCATCCGGCGCACGGCGCTTCTGACGGTCGAGGGCGAGCGGGACGATATCTGTTCCGTCGGCCAGACGGCGGCGGCGCACGAACTGGTCACCAAGCTTCGTCCCCACCTGCGCAGCCAGCACCTGCAGCCGGCCGTCGGCCACTATGGCGTCTTCAACGGGCGCCGCTGGGAAGCGCAGGTCTATCCGACGGTGCGCAGTGTCATTCTGAGCACGGAATAGGAAAAGGCCCGGCTGAGAGCCGGGCCTTCACTAAGGAGCCGGTTCGACCGGCTTCCCCACCAAAAATCAGACGACGCCGGCGCTGGCGATATCGAGGTAGATCGCCGCGAAGTGGCACGTCGCTGCGGCGATGACAAAGGTGTGCCAGATCGCCGAGTTGAATGGCCATTTCTTGTTGAGATGGAAGACCACGCCAACCGTGTAGAGCACACCGCCGGCCGCCAGCAGACCAAGTCCCAGCGGCGACAGGGAGTGGACAAGGCGGTCGATAATGGCGAGCGCGGCCCACCCGAGCGCCATATACATGGCGATATAGATCCGTGGGGCGTTCCAGGCGGCCAGCAGGTTCATGGCTACCCCACAGAGGGCGACAGCCCAGACGACACCCAGCATGGTCCAAGCCCAGGGCCCGTCCAGCGAGCCGAGCATGAAAGGCGTGTAGGACGCCGCGATCATGATGAAGATGCCCGACAGATCGAAACGCTCGAACAGGCGGGAGAGTTTCGCGTTGGTGTTGGAATTGTACAGCGTGGAGCAGACCAGCATTGCCAGGAGGCCGATCGAGTAGACGAGCAGCCCGGCGGTCAGCTTGACGCTTCCGGAATTCGCCGCAGTCGTCACAAGGAGAATACAGCCGGCGACGGCAAGGGCGAGACCGATGGCGTGGACAATCACGTCGGCGAGCCACTCGACCCGGCGGCTTTGCGGATACCAGTAGGCGTCCACCGCTTCTGCTTTCGAGAGAGCTATGTGTGTCCTCATCTTCGGCGCCCTTTCTCCTTTCGTCTCCTGGGGCCAGGTTCTGAATGTTCGGACCGTGTGGTTGGTTCCGATGCGAGCATCAGGCCATTCCACATCGGCAGCAGTTGGACGTGATTGCGTCCAATCGTGTCCGAGTTCAGACATGTAGGTGGGCACGATGCCATCAGCATGAACCCCAATTCAGACGCGGCGACTGCCGTGTCTTTTTTGCAGCGGTTCCTGAACTTCCGTTCACGGACTTAAGAGACGCCGCCTCGTCACGCCAATGCGTTTCCGTGAAGTCCTCGATGCGCGAAGGGCATCGCGTCGGCGCGATCGGTCGATTGCAGGCATCGCAAGATGAAACAGCTGTTCGTCCCGCACGCGATGCTGCATCTGCTTCGACTCAAGCCGACACGAAATGTGTGCAGAAGCGGACAGGCGCCGAGCTTGAAACGCCGTCGCGCCTCTCCTACTGCCAGCGCATGCAGGATTTCTCGACCTGGACGAAACGCGGAACCCCGGGCCTCAAGGCGCTCGGAGGCAGGCATGTGCTGCTGGAGCCGCTCAACTGGACGAAACATGGCGAAGGGTTGTTCACGGCGGTGGGCGGCGACGCCAATGCCGGCATCTGGGAATGGATGCCGGTCGGCCCCTTTCCTGACCGCGAATCGCTGCGGGACTTCCTGGCCCTGATGCATGACACCGACGGCTGGAAAACGCTGGTGATTCTCGACCGGCAATCCGGCGCCGTCCTTGGCATGGCGACCTTCATGCGCATCCGGGAAGCGCACGGCAGCGCCGAGATCGGCTGCGTCGCCTTCGGACCGAAGCTGAGACGCACCCGCCACGCCACGGAGGCGCAGGCGCTGATGGCAAGCCACCTTTTCGATGAGCTCGGCTACAGGCGCTACGAATGGAAGTGCAACGTCGAGAACACCGCCTCGAAGCGGGCGGCCGAGCGATTCGGCTATGCGTTCGAAGGCGTCTTCAGGAACGACATGGTCACCAAAGGCCGCTCGCGCGATACGGCCTGGTACTCGATTACCGGGGCGGAATGGCCGGCCTTGAAGGTTGCTCTGGATCAGTGGCTTGCCGACGCCAACTTTGCGACGGATGGTGCGCAAATCAGGACGCTGGAATCCTTCCGCCGCTAGATGATCACGGGCCTCGATCACGTTCTTCTCGTCTGTCCTTCCATCGATGACGGAGAAGCGTCCTATTCCACCCTACTCGGACGCGATCCCGACTGGCGCTCGAACGACGCCGGCGGGGCAGCAACCGTCATCTACCAGCTGGCGAACACTGCGCTGGAGATCATGGCCCCGATTGGCGGAGGGCCGCTCGCCCGGCGGCTGCATTCGCTGATCGAGGAGGATGGGCCCGGCCTCAAATCCCTGATCTTCGGGACGAACGATATCGATGATGCGCGGCGGGAGTTCGACCGGCGCGGCCTGAAACCGGACGAAGCGGCCGCCGGCGAGAGTGTCGATCCTTCGACGGGCAGGGTTCGCCACTGGACGCGGATCCGGCTGGACGACAACGCAACGCATGGGGTGCGGATTTTCACGCTTCAGAGGAAACAGCCAGACCCGATCCAGGGGAAACCGGCAGGGCCCGGCGCGGTTAGCGAACTCGACCACGTCGTGATCAACACGCCCAACCCCGACCGGGCGGCGGCGCTCTATGGCGCGCGGCTGGGTTTACGTCTGGCGCTCGACCGATCGAACGCGGACTGGGACATGCGGCTGATGTTCTTCCGGACCGGCGCGCTGACCGTCGAACTCGCCCACCGGCTGTCAGACGGCATCGGCAACCAGCCCGACAGGCTGTTCGGCCTTTCTTGGCGGGTCGGCGACATCGACGCCGCCCATGCGCGGCTGACAAAGGCCAAACTCCCGATCAGCCCGGTGCGTCAGGGCCGCAGGCCGGGAACGCGAGTGTTCACCGTCAATGAGGGCACACTGAACACGCCGACATTGATCCTCTCGGCCGAACCCGCTAGCGGGAAGACATGAAGCCCTTCACCCAGCTCTCCGGGACCGCCGCGCCGCTGCCGATCGCCAATGTCGATACAGACCAGATCATTCCGAAGCAGTTCCTGAAGACGGTGTCGCGGGAAGGGCTGGCCAGGGGCCTGTTCTACGATCTCAAGACCCGGGCGGACGGATCTCCCGATCCGGACTTCGTCCTCAACAAGCCGGCCTATGCGAAGGCGTCCATCCTCATCGCGAGGGAAAATTTCGGCTGCGGCTCCTCGCGGGAGCATGCGCCGTGGGCGCTGCTGGATCAGGGTCTGACCTGCGTGATCGCGCCGTCCTTTGCCGACATCTTCTACAACAACTGTTTCAAGAACGGCCTGCTTCCGGTGACGCTGCCGCGCGAGGTGGTCGACCAGCTGATCGACCAGGCCGGCGGGCCCAACCACGTGTTTACCGTGGACCTCGCCGCCCAGACGGTCACCGCGCCGGACGGCAAGGTACACAAGTTCGATATCGATCAAGGGCGCAAGGCCAGCCTGCTTGCCGGGCTGGATGATATTGGCGAGACTTTGCAGCACGCCGGCGCGATCTCCGCGTTCGAGGAGAAGCGAAAGCTGGCGCAACCCTGGCTGGCCTGATGCGATGAAGCGCTTTCTGTTCCCGCTGGTCCTGATGTCGGCGCTGGCCGGATGTGGCCCGGCGGGGAATACGCCGGACGCGAAGGCTGGGGCCGAGGCGGCAGAAGCGGATCCCGAGGCGGAGAAGGCTGCCGCCGAAAAGCAGAAGCAGGCCGAGCAGAAGGCAGCGTTCGAAGCAGCTGGCGGCGATGAAGCCAAGATCGACGAACTGGCCGATGCTGGAAACGGCTTTGCGCTTCATCACCGCGGCAAGAAGCGGGTCGACTCGCCTGAGTATACCTTCCAGCAGGCCGGCTTCGAGGATCTCGAAGCAGCAGCGAAGGCGGGCAATGCGGATGCGCAGCTCTGGGTCGGTGAAAAGATGGCTTATGGCCTCATGGGCTATCAGCTGAAACCCAACTCCGGCCTGATGATGATGGAGAGGGCGGCGAAGCAGGACAATATCGACGCCATTCTCGCCGTCGGCCTGATGTACGAGCAGGATACCTTCATGCGCGACATGGCCAAGGCAAAGACCTGGTATGAACGCGGTGTTGAGCTGGGCTCGGAGAAGGCGAAAGAAGCGCTGGCCAAGCTGGGCACGCCTCAGGATTTCTAGTTCTTGCAATCGACCTGCGTCTCCCCCGTTCCCGCAAGCGAAGATCATTCGCCTGCGGGTGGGGAGGTTTGAACGCTCGCGGGCTTTTGTCTCTCACGGCGTGGCGGTTCTGGCAGGGGTGCGGCCCCTGCTCTTTTCTGTTTCGGCAGGAATGGCGGCGCGGAAGGCGCGAACGGTTTGCGGAATGCCGACCTCGAACGGGGTGGCGTCGCTCCAGAAGCGGCGTGAGAACTTGGTCGCATCGACGTGGTAGGGGCGGTTCCACGTGAAACGCATTTCGGAGATTTCGCGGACGAAGGGAATCGCCGCGCCTATTACAGGCAGAAGCCAGGACGGGATGGAAATCACCTTAGGCTTCTGGCCGACAGCATCAGCGCCGATCGCGAGAAGCTGGCGCGGCGCACGGGTCGGAGCACAGGGCACATGCCAGACCTGGTTGAAGGCGTCATCGCCTGCGTCCAGCAGCGAGACGGCGGCGCGGCCGATGTCCGGCACATAGGCGAAGGCATGGGGCTGGTCGGGCTCCATCAGCAGGGCGGCCGCCTTGCCCTGCGCGATGAGGCGGAAGCCGGTGTCGCCGATGTGGGAGCGTGCGACGCCCGGGCCGTAGAAATCCGGCGCACGCAGCGCAGCCCAGCGTACGCGGCCGGCGCGGGCCGCCGTCTGCCACATGCGGGTGATTTCGGCGCGGACGGCCGGTTTGACCCCATACGATGTGAGCGGCATGTCCTCGTGCAGGGCCGCATCCTGCGGGCCGTACATGTACATGTTGTCGATGTGGACGATGCGGGCGTTGGTCGCTTCGGCGGCGGCGAGCAGGTTGGCCATTGCCTTCGGCCATGACGCCTTCCAGACGCTGCCCTTGTAGTCGAAGCCGATGGTCACGACCGCCTGTCCGGCGCCGGCCATGGCGGCGAGCACCTGCGCGGCATCGAGCACGTCGCACGGCATGAATTCGACGCCGGTCGGGAGATTGGCCGGGCGTCTGCGCTGGACGACGCGGATCGGCGTACCGCGGGCGCGCAGGCGATCAGCGGTCGCTTCGCCGGTCGGGCCGTAGCCGAAGATCGTCACGAGGCCTTTTGCGGTGGTCATGGGGGCAACTCCTTGCTCGTTGACAACAAGGTAGTCGCGGCCCGATCATATCAAAAATGCATAGTTGGTATTTCTTATATGCGTGATGTGCATCTTGCCTCGATCGACCTCAACCTGCTGCCGGCGCTTGAGGCGCTGCTGAAGCGGCGCAATGTCAGTGAGGCAGCAAAGGATGTCGGCCTCTCCCAGCCGGCGATGAGCCGGGCGCTGGCGCGGCTGCGCGAGGTGCTGGGGGACACGCTGCTGGTGCGCGTGCCGGGCGGCTACACGCTGACGCCACGGGCGGAGGCGCTGGCAGGGCAACTCATAACGACCCTCGATCATGTGAAAGCGGTGTTTCGCGAGCCGAGCTTCGATCCGGCGCGCGTGCAGCGGACGATCCGGATAGCAGGAGCCGACACGCATACCATCCTGCTGGCGCCGGCGCTGATGAAGCGGCTGGCGAAAGAGGCGCCGGGTATCGATATCCGCATCGAGAACTACAGCGCCGACATCGTCGAGCGGATGGAGACAGGCCAGCTCGACCTGACATTCGCGCAATCCTCCACGCCGCTGCCGCCGGGAGCAAGAAGCGAAGGCTATGCCCGCGACAGGTTGGCCCTGGTCCTGCGCAGGGATCACCCGATGGCGAAACGGAAATGGACCATCGCCGACTACGCCAAGGTGGACCATGTCGGCATCTCCATCCTTGGAGATGCAGGATCGGAGCTGGATGCGCAACTTGCCAAGGTCGGGGTGAAGCGGCGGATGGCGCTGGTGACGCCGCATTTCATCGCGACGCTGGCGGCGGTGGCGAAGACCGACATGGCGACGACGATCAGCCGCGTCTTCGCCAGCCGGTTCGCAGATGAATTCGGACTGGTGCTGAAGGAGCCGCCGCTGCCGAATGTGGAGCTGGACCTTACCGTGGTCTGGAGCCATGTGCGGGCAGCCGACCCGGTGCTGGCCTGGGTCCGGACCGTGATCCGGGATGTAGCGAAGGAGACGATGGACCTTGCCGGATCGCGGGTTTCCCGGCGGAAAGAAAAGCTCTAAGAGGCTGCCAG
Organism: Hyphomonadaceae bacterium; assembly: GCA_036554545.1. Classification (GTDB taxonomy): domain Bacteria; phylum Pseudomonadota; class Alphaproteobacteria; order Caulobacterales; family Hyphomonadaceae; genus UBA7672. The sequence continues at coordinate 2,211 of DATBNA010000012.1, read as the reverse complement.
CTTTTCAAGACGCATCGCCGGGACAGATCGCATGGCCGCCAATACGCAGACCCTCCTTCTCCTCCCCGGAGACGGCATCGGGCCGGAAGTGACGGCGGAGGCGCGCCGCGTGGCGGAAGTGGTCGCGCCCGATCTTCAGATGGAAGAGGCCCTGTTTGGCGGCGTCAGCTATGACGCGCATGGCGAGCCGCTGACCGCTGAAGTCATGGCGCGGGCAAAGCAGGTCGACGCCATCCTGATGGGCGCAGTCGGCGGACCCAAGTGGGATAGCGTTCCGCGCGCCAAGCGGCCTGAAGCCGCCCTGCTCGGCATGCGCAAGGGACTCGACGTCTACGCCAATCTGCGTCCGGCCTTCTGCTTCCCGGCCCTCGCCTCGTCCTCGGCGCTGAAACAGCACCTGGTCGAAGGGCTCGACATCCTGATCGTCCGCGAGCTGACCTCGGGCGTCTATTTCGGCGAACCGAAGGAGATCACGACTCTCAAGAACGGCGAGAAGCGTGGCGTCGATACGCAGAGCTATACTTCCAGCGAGATCCGCCGCGTCGCGGCGCGTGCATTCGAGCTGGCGCGCGGGCGCAAGGGCAAGGGCGGCCGTTTCGGCGGCGTGCTCTCCTGCGAGAAATCCAACGTCATGGAATCCGGCGTGCTGTGGCGCGAGGAAGTGACGAAGCTGCACAAGGAAAAGTATTCCGACGTCCAGCTCGACCACATGTTGGCTGACGCCGCCGCCATGCACCTGGTGAAGGCGCCGAAAGACATCAATGTCCTGCTGGCCGACAACTTGTTCGGCGACATTCTTTCAGACGAAGCCGCGATGCTGACCGGCTCGATCGGCATGCTGCCTTCAGCGGCGCTGGGCGATCCGGGTGTTCCTGGACTCTATGAGCCGGTGCATGGCTCCGCCCCCGACATCGCCGGCAAGGGCCTCGCCAATCCCTGCGCCGCCATCCTGTCGCTGGAGATGGTGATGCGCTGGAGCTTCAACCGCCCGGACGCGGCCGACCGCATCTTCAAGGCGGTGGACTCGGCGCTGAGCGCCGGAGCGCGCACCGCGGACCTCGGCGGCAATCTCACCACCCGGCAGATGGCCGATGCGATCCTGAAGCGGCTTTGACCCGTCAGGACTGGGCATAGATCGCGATCAGGACAAAAGCGCTCGCCGCAACAAGGATCATGGCGAGAGCGAACGTCCAGAGGCCCCGCGCAGAGAAGCCCTCACCGCTCTGACGCACCTCGTCCGCCGACAATTCGTAGTGATCGTCGACCTGCTTCATGATGGTGAAGCGCACGGCGGGACCGACGGTTCCGCGCGCAGGAAGGGTGACGCAGTCAGCTGTAGTCGCAGATGCGGCGCAGCCGGCCGTTGCTCACCTCGAAAATGGTCGCGCCGCGGATCGAGACGTGCTCGCCCGCCCGCACCTGCTGGCCGAGCTGGGCGGCGGCGACGCCCGAGAACACGGTCTCGGCGGCGGCGCGCTGGCCGTCGACGATGATGGCGACGACCTCGTGGCGGCGCTCGCGGAAGGCGCGGGTCGTCGCCTCGATGATCTCCCGCATCTCGTCCTTGCCCTTGAGCCGGATCGAGCCGCCGGGGTTGGTGACCGTCTCGAACTCGATGTCGTCGGCGCAGCAGGCCAGCATGCCGTCGATGTCGTTGCTGTTGTAGCAACGGACATACTGCTGCACGACGGCCGCGACGTTCGACATGTCCTCTTCCTGCTCCCGGTTGGGGATATCGCTCCCGGCGCTTATATGGGGCCGTGCAAGTATCCGCACGAATGTGACCACAACACGACGGCGGCGCCGCGTCATGCGGCCTGCGAGGAGAAACCGATGGCGCTGAATGTCGCAGTGCTTGGCGCCACCGGACAGGTGGGCAAGGAAATCCTCTCCATCCTGGCCGAGCGCGGCTTTCCCGCCTCGGACGTCTTCGCCCTGACCTCGCGCAAGCTGATCGGAAGCGAGGTCAGCTTCGGGGAAAGGACCCTGAAGACAAGGGATGTCGAGGAATTCGACTTCGGGCGGGTCCAGCTCTGCATCATGGCGACCGGCGACGCGGCGGCGCGAAAATGGGGCAACAAGGTTGCGGCGGCAGGTTGTATCGTCATCGACACGTCCCGTGCGTTCAGGAACGACCCGCAGGCGCCGCTGATCGTGCCCGGCGTGAACGCCGGGGCGATCGAGACGTATTTCAAGCGCAACATCATCGCC
>DATBNA010000643.1:0-7127 GCA_036554545.1 Hyphomonadaceae bacterium | reverse complement strand
GCATGTCGTCGGACGAGCTTCCAGTCGCCATCGAGCGCCACGCCACGTCCAAACTCGCGCCCGACGACGATGGCCATGTCGACCTGCTCGACATCCGCACCATGGGTTTCCGTGGCGAGGCCCTGCCGTCCATCGGTTCGGTCTCCCGCCTCGCCATTCTCTCTCGCGCCCGCGGCGCCGATGGCGCCTTCGAAATCACGGTCGACGGCGGCCGCGTCGAAGGTCCGAAGCCCGCCGCCTGGAGCGGGCTCACCTCCAACGGCACACGCGTCGACGTGCGCGATCTTTTCTACGCCACGCCCGCACGCCTCAAATTCATGAAGACCGAGCGCGCCGAGGCGCAAGCCATCGCCGACGCTGTGCGCCGCCTCGCGCTGGCGCGTCCCGACGTCGCTTTCCATCTCGAAACCGAAGAACGAGCCGTCATCAAGCTGCAGGCAGAGCAGGGCGAACCTGCCGAAGCCCGGCTCAAGCGTCTCGGCGCCGTCCTCGGCCGCGAGTTCCGCGAGAACGCCATCGAGATCGATGCCGAGCGCGAAGGCGTCCGCGTCTCCGGCTTCGCCGGCCTGCCGACCTTCAATCGCGGCAGCGCGCAGCATCAGTATCTCTTCGTCAACGGCCGCCCGGTGAAGGACCGCCTGCTCACCGGCGTCATCCGCGCCGCCTACCAGGATTTCCTCGCCCGCGACCGCCACCCGATGGCCGTGCTCTTCGTCGAGCTCGATCCGACGCTGGTCGACGTCAACGTCCATCCCGCCAAGACCGAAGTCCGTTTCCGCGACGCTGCCATGGTGCGCGGCCTGATGATCGGTGCGCTTCGCCACGCACTTGCGGGCGCAGGGCACCGCGCCAGCACCACCGTTGCTGGCGCAGCCCTGGGCGCCGCCACCAGCCATGTTGCGCCGTCCCTGCCTTGGAACGCGCCGCGCCAGACTTGGTCGCCTGCGCGCCCGGTTGTTGGCGCCACAGACTACGCGCCAGCCTTCTCCGAACCACGCACTGCCACCTTCGAGGCCTTCAGCGGCGCGCCAAGCGCCCGTGTCGAACCTGCGCCCGAATCCCAGTCCGAAACACCGCCGCTCGGCGTCGCCCGCGCCCAGGTGCACGAGACGTACATCATCGCCCAGACGGCTGACGGCATGGTCATCGTCGACCAGCACGCCGCCCACGAACGTCTCGTCTACGAACGCATGAAAGCCGAAATGTCCGGCGCCGGCGTGAAGCGTCAGGCGCTGCTCATTCCCGAGATCGTCGAGCTCAGCGAGGAAGAAGCCTCCCGTGTCCTCGATCGCGCCGATGATCTGGCGCAGATGGGCCTCGAGGTCGAACCTTTCGGCCGCGGCGCAGTCGCCGTCCGCGCCACCCCGGCCCTGTTTGGCCCGATGGACGTGAAAGGCCTCATCCGCGACCTCGCCGATGACTTCGCCGAATACGAAGCCGGCCTCTCCCTGAAAGAGAAGATGGAAGAGGTCATGGGCAACATGGCCTGCCGCGGCTCCGTCCGCGCTGGCCGCAGGCTCACGGCGGAAGAAATGAACGCCCTCCTGCGCCAGATGGAAGCCACCCCCCACTCCGGCCAGTGCAACCACGGCCGGCCGACCTATGTCGAACTGAAACTCGCCGACATCGAGAAACTGTTCGGGCGGAGATAGGACGGCGAGCTCGCCGGCGGCAGAGACAGAAAACCGCTCGAACCCACCAATTCCCCGGAGCACTTACGTCATCAATTCAAGCCGCTAGGCCTCGAAGATGGAAAAGTTATCCCCGGGTCTCCAATCAGCCGCAGAATGCCGGCCATGTTCTGGATCGCGCTCCATTTTTGGCCCCTCCACTCCACCGCCGCCCGTCCGCCGGCCAGCTGTTGTAATTGTAATTGTAATCGCGCGACGCCCGATTACAGCGCGAAGCCCGAGCAAGGCCGGCCTACAGCTCGAGCTCCGCCTGTGGCAGCTCTTCCGCCACCACGACGTCATCGAAGATTCCCATCGCCTCGCGCACCGGCCGGAAGCTGCGCCGATGGATCGGGCTCGGGCCCAGCCGCTTCAGCGCCTCAAGATGCGCCGCAACGCTGTAGCCCTTGTGCTGTGAGAAGCCGTAACCGGGATATTGCGCGCACAGCTCCACCATCGCCGCATCCCGCGCCGTCTTCGCAAGAATGGAAGCCGCCGAGATGCAGGTCTCCAGAGCATCGCCGCCGATGATGCAGGTCACTCTGCAATGGATCGGCGGCGGATCATTGCCATCGACCAGAGCATGTGTCGGCTTCACCGACAGCCCGTCGAACGCCCGCCGCATGGCGAGTAGGTTCGCCTGCCGGATATTGAGCGTGTCGATTTCCTCAACGCTGGCGAACCCCACGCTCCAGGCAATCGCGCGCTCCTTGATCCGCGCCGCCAGAACGTCCCGGCGCTCTTCCGTCAGCTGCTTGGAGTCGTTGAGCCCGTTGATCCGGCGCTTCCTGTCGAGGATCACCGCCGCCGCCACGACCGGCCCGGCCAGCGGGCCGCGGCCAGCCTCGTCGATACCGCAGACAATCTCAACGATGTCTGGGTCCCTGGGTCCCTCGAACAAGTCCATGGAAGCGGTTAGACATGAGTCCGAAGCCACACCGCAACCCGGGATCAATCATGTCCACAGGCTCATCCAGCAGCGCAGACGTCATCCGCATTCACAAGCATGGCGGCCCGGAAGAAATGCGCTTTGAATCAATCGACCTGCCGCCGCCTTCGGCCGGTCAGGTGCGCCTGCGGCAGACCGCTATCGGCCTCAACTTTATCGATGTTTATACGCGCACTGGCCTGTACCCCGGCCCAACCCCTGCTGTGCTCGGCGTCGAAGCTGCCGGCATCGTCGAAGCGCTGGGCGAGGGCGTGTCGGGTCTCAAGTCTGGCGATCGGGTCGTCTACAATGGTCTTGGAGGCGCCTACGCCTCCCACCGCAACGCACCGGCCGACCGGATGATCAAAATCCCGGAAGCGGTGAAGGACGAAGACGCCGCTGCCGTCTTCCTCAAGGGCCTCACCGTCTGGATGCTCATCTTCGAAATCCGCCGCCTCAATCCGGGCGAGACCATCCTCGTCTGGGCCGCCGCTGGAGGCGTCGGCTCCATTCTCGTGCCTTGGGCCAACGCCCTCGGCGCCCGCGTCATCGGTGTCGTGTCGACGCCCGAGAAGGCAGAACTCGCGAAAGCCTATGGCTGCTGGGAAACCATCCTTGCCAGCGAAGACGTGCCCGCCCGCGTGAAAGAGCTCAATGGCGGGAAGGGCGTACCTGTTGTCTATGACAGCGTTGGCAAGACCTCCGCCGAGCCGAGCATGAAATCGCTCCAGCCGCGCGGCTGGTTTATCACCTATGGCAACGCCTCCGGCCCGGCCGATCCCATCCCTCCCTCGCGCCTCAACCAGGGCGGCTCCCTCATCATGACGCGGCCGGGCCTCTTCCATTTCACGCACAAGCGCGAAGACCTCGAACGCGGCTCTGCTGCGTTGTGGGGGGCCATGCGCTCCGGCGCCGTCCGCGCCGACGTCCGCCAGCGTTTCGCCCTCAAGGACGCCGCAGAAGCCCACCGTGCCCTCGAGTCCCGCAAGACCACCGGCGCGACGATCCTGCTTCCCTAGCTCTGCTTCAGAAAGGTAACCCGCGCAGCCCCATAGAGCCGCTCATCCAGCTTCTCCCACCCCGGCGCGACAGGCGCTTCCTCGTCGGACGAGGTCTCGGCAACGGCCAGCGCCTCACGCGTGATCCACGCGCCGCGCACGAGCTGGTCCAGCGCCGGCGGCACAAGGTTGTAGGCATACGGCGGGTCAAGAAACACCAGATCGAAAGGCTCACCCAACCCCGCCGGCTTCGCGCCGAGATCAACCGCCGACCGTCGATGAATCCGCGTCGACCCGAACAACTGGAACGCCTCGATATTGTCCCGAATGCATCCGCGCGCCGAACTCTCCGTCTCTACGAACAGACAGAAAGCCGCCCCACGCGACATCGCTTCGAATCCCAGTGCGCCCGATCCGGCAAAGGCATCGATGACGCGCGCGCCTTCGATTGGCGGAGCCCATTCCGCATGCGCCAGCACGTTGAAAATCGACTCCCGCGCCCGATCCGACGTAGGCCGCGTATTGCTTCCTTCAGGCGTCCTGATCGCCCGTCCTTTGAATTTTCCACCGACAATGCGCATGGCGAGCCGTCTAGCATCGCGGACGGGAAATGCTATGGGGCGGGCATGAGCGAGGCCTTCGATCTCGAAATGATGCAGCGGGCGCTGGAACTGGCGCGTACGGCCGCCGCCACGGGCGAGGCCCCGATCGGCGCAGTCGTCGCCAACGAAGCCACCGGCTTCGTCATTGCCGAGGCCCACAACCAGCCGATCGCGCTCCACGACCCAACCGGCCACGCCGAAATCCTCGCTCTTCGCGCCGCCGCCGAGAAGGCCGCCAACTACCGCCTGACCGGGCTCACGCTCTACGTAACGCTTGAGCCCTGCGCCATGTGCGCCGGCGCCATCAGCCACGCCCGCATCGGCCGCGTGGTCTTCGGCGCGCCGGACGAGAAAGGCGGCGCCGTCATCAACGGCGTCAAATTCTTCGACCAGCCCACCTGCCACTCACGCCCGCAAGTTGTGTCAGGGCTGCTTGCCGAAGAGTCCTCGGCCCTCCTCAAGGACTTCTTCCGCGCCCGCCGCTAGTTCTTCGGCGCCGGCGCCTCGCCGCCGAACAGCGGCTTGAATTCAGGCCTAAGATCTTCGGCAAAGATTTCCTGCTGGATGGTCAGGACATACGGGCCTTCGGCATAGGCGCCAACGGCGTAGGGCTCGTAATAGGCATAGACGCCGCCGAACTTGCTTGGCTCGCTCGACGGCGCAAGCGCAATTCGCGCCGCCTCCGTCTTGGCGTTGGCGCTCGCGCCGACGCAGACAATCGGCTCGTCCAGAATTGTCGCCGACTTTATCTTCTCGATTTTGGCCGCCTTCAAAGCCTCGCAGATGGCGATGACCGCTGCCGGAGAAGGCGACCGCTGCGCAACCAGCATGTCGTTGAATGCGATCCCGGCCCCGCTTGCGCGAGCGATACGGGTCTCGAAGCGCATGTTGGGATGGGCGCCGCCCGTGTATTCGCTCAACTCGCCGATGAGGCTGACGATGTCGCCTGCTCTCGCGGTATACCGCCAGCGTATACGCACATCCCACGGCTGAGGGGTCTGGCCAGCCTTCTTCGCCCGATCGAAGTCGGCGCGGGCCTTGGCTTTGAGCGAGACAAGATAACGCTCGGCGTCCTCGCGCAGATCGACAACAACGGGATCGTTTGCCGGCGCAGCCGGGAATGTTGCTGCAAAGATCAAGGATGGGTCAGCAAATGTGATATCGGCGTCTCCCACGGAAGCCGGCGATGCGACCGGATCGGCCGTGGAGCCGGCTGGTTCGGCCGGTGTGATCGCGTCCGTCGTTTGGCTGGGGACCGCGGTTGCCGCTTCGTCTGCCGCCGGCGCGGGGCTGCAGCCAGGCATATGGGCGAGGGCCAGCATCGCGGCGAGCGCGGGAATGAACGCTGCATTCGCCATCGTGGCCTCCCGGGTTTGAGTCTGTCAGCCGACTATGGTCGAAATGAACGCCGCTATGAAGGCCCAGCTGACGAACAGCAGCAACCCGGCGTCGCGGTTGGCGCGGAAAAGGTTGAGCGCAAGCGCGCCGTCCGCTGGGTCAAGCCGCAAGGCTTGCTGCGCCAGGTGCAATGCAAAGGGCAAAACGCCGAGCGCGCCTGCCAGACCGCCAGCAAACCATCCGGCAAGCAGGGCAAGTACGCTGGTGAGTGAGTAGATCGTCTTCACCGCGGGCTTGATATGATTGCCAAAGCGCCGCGCCGTGGAGCGCACGCCGATAAGCGCGTCGTCCTCGCGGTCCTGGATGGCATAGATTGTATCGTAGCCCAGCGTCCAGAAGACCAGCGCGGCGTAGAGCAGGATATCCGGAAGCGAGATCGCACCGCGCGCAGCAGCAGCCGCAACGAGCACGCCCCAGTTGAAGGTGAGGCCGAGCCAGACCTGCGGCCACCACGTGATCCGCTTCATCAACGGATAAAGCGCAACCATGGGAATCGAACCCAACGCGATGAACTTCGCAAAGTCCGGCAGCGCCAGCAGCACGACGACCCCGACAAGGCACTGAATCAGCAGCCATGCCCAAGCCTGTCTAAGACTGACTGCGCCCGATGGGAGAGGGCGAAGCGCTGTACGCGCAACTTTCGCATCGATGTCGCGATCGAGAATGTCGTTGTAGGTGCAGCCGGCCCCGCGCATTGCCACGGCGCCGACTGCGAACAGGACGGCGAGGAGAGCATCGTAATCTACGAAGCCGGTCCCCATTCGCGCCAGCGCAAGGCCGATAAGGCAGGGCAGCCCGAGCAGCCAGAAACCAGCCGGACGGTCATAGCGGGAAAGCTGCAGGTAGGGCCGAACCAACGCAGGCGTGCGCTCAACCCAGCTTCCACGCACGGCGTCGGCAGGAGAGGCGGTCGTGCTTGCGTGTTCTTGCGCCATTCTGGGCGCCGGTATAGCGCGTGGAGCATGAGTGCAACACCCCGGCTGTATGTCGCCCCCGACCTGCGCGAGGGGCTCGAAATCGCAGTAGATGCGGACCAGGCGCATTATCTTACGCGCGTGTTGCGGCTGGCGGCGGGCGCGCCGGTCCGGGTGTTCAATGGCCGCGACGGCGAGTTCGACGCCAGCCTGTCTGCTTTCACCAAGAGCACGGCGCTGCTCAGGCTGGGCTCATTGGTGAGGCCGCAACAGGCGACGCCTGACCTGTGGCTCATGTTCGCGCCGCTCAAGAAAGCGCGGACGGACTTCATCGTCGAAAAGGCGACCGAACTCGGCGCTTCGGAAATCCGGCCTGTCCTCACCGAACGCACCGACGCCGACACGGTGCGGACGGACCGTTTGCAGCGTATCGCCGTGGAGGCGGCCGAGCAGACAGAACGGCTGGACGTTCCTCCTGTGCGCGACGCCGCGAAACTGGCCCAGGTGCTGGCTGGCTGGGACGAGTCCCGCCTACTCATCTACGCCGACGAAGCAGGAGACGAGGGCGGCAGGCCTTGGGGAGGCGAAGCCGGTCGAGCAAAGCCCATCGCCGATGT
>DATBNA010000642.1:0-1842 GCA_036554545.1 Hyphomonadaceae bacterium | reverse complement strand
CCCGACTTCGATCGTCGAACGCGGCGCCGAACTGGGCGATGGCGTGGACATCGGGCCATTCTGCACCGTTGGGCCGAAAGTGAAGCTGGGCGATGGCGTGCGGCTGGTCAGCCATGTGACCGTCGCCGGAAATACGTGGATCGGCGCGCGCACGATCGCCTATCCGGGTGCGGCGCTCGGCCATCCGCCCCAGGATCTCAAGTTCAAAGGCGAAGACACGCGGCTGCGTATCGGCGCGGACAACGTGATCCGCGAGCATGTCACCATGCACCTCGGCACAATGACGGGACGTCAGGAAACGAAGGTCGGCGACAAGGGCTTCTTCATGGCGTGCAGTCATGTCGGGCACGACTGCATCGTCGGCAACGGCGTCGTCATGGGGAACAACACGCCGCTCGGCGGCCTGGCGGAAGTGGACGATTTCGTCATCCTTGGCGGCAATGCAGCCATCCATCAGTTCGGCAGGGTCGGGAAGTATGCGTTTATCGGCGGGGGAGCGCCGGTGGTCGGCGATGTCATCCCCTTCGGCATGGTGGACAATCACGGCCGGCTGCATGGTCTCAACCTGGTCGGCCTGAAGCGGCGCGGGTTCAAGCGCGAGACCATCAACACGCTGAGAGCATTCTATCGCGAGCTGTTCCATGGCGAAGGGCAGTTCGATGATCGCTTTGCGTGGGTCTCGAAGACATACGCGGGCACGCCCGAAGTCATGATGATCGTGGACTTCATCAATGCCGGCCAGAAGCGGGGGCTTTGCCTGCCGGAGCGGGGCTGATGGCGAAGCTCGGCCTGATTGCAGGCGGCGGCGATCTTCCCCGCAGGCTGGCCGAGCATGTCCGCGCCAGTGGCCGCGGCGTGTTCGTGCTGGCGCTCAAGGGGTTTGCGGATCCCGGTCTCGCGACAGAGTTCGACGGCGCGGAAGCTGCGATGGGCCAGCTCGGCAAGGGGCTGAGGCTGCTCAAGGACGCCGGGTGCGAGGAGGTGGCGTTCGCCGGAACGGTGAAGCGCCCGGACTTCTCGGCGCTGCAGGTTGACATGCGGGGCGCGGCGTTGCTGCCGGAGCTGCTTGTCGCGGCGACCAAGGGCGACGATGCGATATTGCGAGCCGTGCTGGGCGTCTTCGAGAAGGAAGGCTTCCGGGTTGTCGGCGCCGACGATGTGCTGGCGTCGCTTCTGGCGCCGGCCGGTTCAATAGGACAGCGCGTGCCTTCGGATGCGGACTGGGCAGACATTCGCGAAGCTGCTCGTGAAGCGGCCAGTATCGGCTTGCAGGATGTCGGGCAGGGCGCCGTGGCGCGCGCAGGCAAGGTCATCGAGAGCGAGACGCAGGACGGTACAGACGCGATGCTGCGCCGTGTGGCGGCGCTGGGCGGGCGGGGCGGCGTGCTGGTGAAGCGGCCGAAGCCTCAACAGGAAAGACGGATCGACCTGCCGACGATTGGTGCGGCCACAGTGAAAGGCGCCGCAGATGCAGGCCTCGTCGGGATTGCGGTGGAGGCAGGCGGAGCGCTGATCGTTGATCGTGCGGAGGTGGGCGCGCTGGCGGATCGTCTCGGCATTTTCGTCTACGGCTTCACGGCGACGGAGGCGGCGTGAGCCATATCTTCCTCGTTGCGGCCGAAGACTCAGGCGATGCGCTGGGCGCAGATGTGATCGATGCGCTTCGGGCGGCGGATCCGGCAGTGAAGATCTCCGGCATCGGCGGCGGCAAGATGCGCGAGCGCGGTGTTGCTTCCAGCGTCGACATGTCGGGGCTGGCGGTGCTGGGTTTTGTCGACGGGCTCAAGGCGTTCGAGCGGGTGAAGCGCGCCGTCGAGGCGGCGGGAGAGGCAATCATCAAGG
>DATBNA010000640.1:0-2675 GCA_036554545.1 Hyphomonadaceae bacterium | reverse complement strand
TCCTGCGTGAAGCCATGGAGCAGCGCCCGTCGCCATTCCTGCTCCAGTGTCTGCAGGCCAGGTTTCCAGCTCTCGGGCGTCACCGTAACCGACCCGCCTGCAATCCGGACCGTCTCGAGCATGTCGCCGGTCGAAAGCCCTGCGCTGCGGTAGGGAGGGTCCTCGGAGTTGGCCAAAGGCGCCAGCCGCCGGCTGAGCGCAGCGATGGCGAACATCAGCAGGTTGTCTGCGCGCCGCTGCGCCGCCGTATCCGGCTCCTCGCGGAATGGCATGAGGGAGTAGACGCTGATCGAATCGCCGCCGTCGCCATGCGTGAACACTGATGCGGCCGAGGGCCGGTCCGGAATTTCATAGGCGAGATCGGGATCCTTCCCCGCTTCGCCGCGCCCCTGCCAGTCGCCGAACCTTTCGCGGACTTTCCTCTCCATTGCGGCGACATCGAAATCCCCCACGATCACGATCGTCGCCCGCTCCGGCCGGTAGAAGCGATCATAGAGGCTGACCATCGTGTCGCGGTTCACCGTCTCCAGCACCTTGGGGTCGCCGATCGGCATGCGGGTTGGCGCATAGGCTCCGGGCAACAGGAAGGCGAGCTGCTGGTCGCTGCGCCGCCGCTGGAAGTTGTCGCCGCGCCGCCACTCCGCCAGCACCACGCCGCGCTCGCGGTCAATCGCATCAGCGTTGAACGTCAGCTCGCTCGCCAGCTCCCGCATCAGGAACAGGCTCTCGTCAACCAGCGTGTCCGACGCGTTTGGCAGCTCCAGCATGTAGGTCGTGAACTTCTGGCTGGTCGACGCATTGGTGTGGGCGCCGAAGGCGAGCCCCAGCCGCTCCAGCTTCTTCACCATCTCGCCTTCGGGAACGTTCCTCGATCCGTTGAAGGCCATATGCTCTATGAAGTGCGCCAGCCCCTTCTCGTTTTCCGCCTCGTTCAGCGATCCGAAGTCGAACGAAAAGCGGATCGACACCGCGCCTGGCGGCAGCTGGTTCTCCATTAGCGCATAGCGCATGCCATTGGGCAGCGAGCCGAAAGTGATGGCGGGGTCGGGTGCGATGTCGCTGGCGAGATGCGCCCACCGCGGCTTTGCATCCCGAGCCTGAGCCCACGCCGGGGTAATGGCCGGCGCCGCCAGTAGGACGGCCGCAAACAGCCCGGCCAGAAAGCGTTTCATGAGCCCCGAACCTCTTCTCGTTGCGGGAACTATGCGACGGCCTGCCCCGCCCTGTCGATTGATGCTGGCAGCCGCAAACCGCGCATTCGCGTGAACTGACGGCGTCTATCTTACCTGTTCGCCGTTGGCGGCCAGCGCTGCCCCGCAAAGGTAGACCGAGCCGGAGATATAGATGCGATCCGCTCCTGCCTCCCGTGCGAGACGCGTTGCCTCGTGAAGATCGCCTGCCATCCGCGCCGCGCCGCCTACCGTCTCTGCAACGCTGACAAGGTGTCGCGGAGCGGCGCCCGGCCCTCCCTCCTGCCCGCCGCTGTCAGGCAAGGGGATGGCGATGATCTCAGCCGCCACAGGCACAAGCTCCGACATCACGCCGCCTGCATCCTTCACCGCCTGCATGGCGACGATGACGACAACCCTGTCTTCCTCATCCGGCGTCCGCGCGCGGATAGCGTCCGCGAGAACCTCCGCCCCGCCCGGATTATGTGCGGCGTCGATCCACACCGGCGGTCCGGTTGCCGGCGCCAGCGGCCCCGGCTTCAACTGCTGCAGCCGCCCCGGCCATGTCGCCTCGCGCAGGCCGACCACAATGGCATCCGGCTTGATGCGGTACTCGTCCATCGCTTCGAGCGTCGCCAGGGCGGTCGCTGCATTCAGCGCCTGGTGCTTGCCCGGCAGGCCGAGCCATGGCGCGCGGAGCTTCAGCTCCTTGCCCTCATATAGGAAGGCCTGTCCGTCCCACCTCGACTTCCAGTCATGCCCTGCCCATGTGACAGGCGCGCCCGCAAGCCGCGCCTCCTCGCGCAGCACGCCCAGCGCGATCGCCGGCTGGTTCGACAGGACTGCCGGCACGCCATCACGGAAGATCCCGGACTTCAGCCGCGCGATCGCCGCCAGCCCCGACACGCCGAACAGCGTCTCGTGATCGCGGCTGATCGGCGTCACGATGCACGCCGCCGGCCGGCTCATAACGTTTGTCGCGTCGGTCTCGCCGCCGGCGCCGACTTCTATGATTGAAAGGTCCGCGCGATGATGCGCGAAAAGACAGAAGGCGGCCGCCGTCAGCGCCTCGAAATAGGTAAGGTCGTTGGTGCGTTTCGCAATGTCGGCCAGCACCTCGGCCAGCTCTTCATCGCTCACCAGTTCGCCGGCCACGCGGATGCGCTCGTTCACCCGGATCAGGTGGGGCGATGTGAAGACATGCACCTTGAGCCCCGCCGCCTCCGCCATCGCGCGGATGAAGGCGCCGGTCGACCCCTTGCCGTTGGTGCCGGTGATGTGAATAGCGGGCGGTATGCGGTCCTGCGGATCGCCCAGAGCCACAAGCGCCCTGCGGATATGGGCGGTGCCGAACGCCGGAGAGGGGCGGGTCGAGGCGCGGAAAGGCGCAAGGTGGGCGTCCACAATGGGCGCGTCTGTCGGCAATCCGGTCTCCCATTGAGGGCGTCCCTTCCCGCGGGACCTTCTCTAGCCCAGCGCCAGTAGGGATGTGAGAGGGCTCGCCCC
>DATBNA010000567.1:0-3078 GCA_036554545.1 Hyphomonadaceae bacterium | reverse complement strand
CGTTGCGGTTGCCGACATAGGTGACGTCGAACGTGACCGGCTTGGAGACGCCCATGAAGGTGAGGTTGCCGGTCATCTTGCCGGTCTTGTCGCCTGTCTTGCTGATCGAGGTCGAGGTGAACGTGGCCTGCGGGAACTTCGCCGAGTTGAGGAAGCGCTCGCCGCCGAGTTCGGCGTTGAAGTCGGTGTTGCTGGAAGCCGGCCGAGTGCGCGCGAAGTCGGTTTCCACGGACTTCATGTCGACGGTGGCGGTGACTTTCGATTTCGAGACGTCGGCTTCGTTGAAGTCGAGGTTGATGTCGAAGTTGGTGAAGCGTGCGGGATACCAGGACAGGCCCTGGTGCAGGCCCTTCCACATGACGGCGGAGTGCGTCTTGTCGACAACGTAGGTGGCGGCGGGCGCCTGGCTTGCGCCCTGCGCGAAGGCCGGCGCGGACAGCGTCGCGACGGCGACGGCGAGCAGAAGACTGCGCATCACAATTCCCTCCACGAGCGCCGTTGCTTCGGCCTCGTCCGGTCAAGTTGCAGATGCAACCGCGAGCGTCCAGAGGTTGAGGCTGTGCGAACGTGCAATGAAATCACGCCTTCGCGCGAAATTGATCGCGCGCGATTATGGCTGTCCCATGGTCTGGCGCGACGGTCAGGAAGCCCTAAAGTCGGTATGGATTCGGCGAGACGGGGACGGGACGCCGCGGGGCAACGGCATTCGCCGAGAGGGGCCGACATGACCATCGCATTTCATCTGCGCGCCGTCGCGCTGGCAGCGGCCGCACTGCTTTGGGCCGCGCCGTCAGACGCGCAACTCAGCGACGAGCAGGAGAAAGAGGCTTTCTGCGTGTTCGACAAGTTGGACGAGGGCGACGGCTTCTATGATGTCGCCGAGGCTTTTCTGTACGACGACGCGGCCGCCGATCTCTTGAAGCGGGCCGACGATGCGATGAAGGCGTCAGTCGATGCGTGCGCGGGCCTCCATTCATGGGATGCGGCGGAGCGGGAGCTCGCCACATCCATCGGGCGCTATGCGTCTGTTGCCGACTATCTCGGTGAGGAGTTGTGGATCGAGGGGCTCGACAACGACGAGATCGAGTATGTGTTCAACGCCCTCGACAGGCTGTCGAGTCAGGAGGTGGAGCGGCTGCTCGACGACGCCTGGCTTGATGACGAGGCTTTCACGAAGCGCCTCGATGCGGTTCTGATCGAGTCGAAGTTTCCGGCGGATGACGCATATCTGCTCGAGACCGGACGGTTGATGATGGAGGCAACCGTGCTGACAACACTCGCTGTCGACAAATGGGCCGATGCGCATCCGCGGTAAGGCGCGGACCTAGCGCGCTGCGGCGCACTCGCCGCCAAGGGGGTCGTACTGGACAATTAGCCAGCCATCGATGCCGTTCGCCTTGTTCTGGTCGTCGAGGTAGGTCTTGGGCCAGGCGGCAGCGCGATAGAGCGCCCAGGGAACCCAGTTCTCCGTTGGGCAGGTGGCGTACTTCGCGTGTTCGCCGGACATGAAGCCATAGGCGGCGCCGCCAAAGACTGCGATGGCGACCGTCAGGTAAAGCCCCAGTACGAGGCCAAAGAATTCGCGCATGGCTGTCCCCGCGCACGCCTAGTCCCCGCGCAGGGTTCTAGCCGTAGGCCCGGACGCCGTCGATGGGTGGCCGTTTGCGGTAACGGCAGGGCGCGGGCTAGACTTGCTGCGGTGCATCAGGAGAAGGGCGTCCCATGGACGGCTTCGAAGGCAAGACAGAGCGTGTCCGGTACGAGTATCCGTTCGCCGAACCGCCCCAGCCGGGTACGACCATGGAGGTGGCGCCGGGCGTGCGCTGGGTGCGCATGCCGCTGCCGTTCTCGCTCAAGTGGATCAACCTCTGGCTGCTGGAGGATGGCGACGGCTGGACCGTGGTCGACACCGGCATCCCCAACTCCGAGACCAAGGGGCACTGGCGCACGATCTTCGAACGGGAGCTACAGGGCAGGCCGGTGAAGCGGATCATCGTCACGCACATGCATCCCGATCACATCGGTCTCGCAGGATGGATGAGCCGCAAGTGGCAATGCGATCTCTGGATCACGCGGCTTGAATATGTGACGTGCCGGATGCTGGTCGCGGACACGGGACGCGAGGCGCCGGAAGCCGGCGTGAAGTTCTACCGCGCCGCGGGCTGGCCGCAGGAAGAGCTCGACAAGTATGTCGACCGCTTCGGCGGGTTCGGGAAAGCAGTTTCGCAACTACCCGATGCGTTTCACCGGCTGAGCGACGGCGACGAGATCTCGATCGGCGGGCGGACGTGGCAGGTTGTCACGGGTTGCGGGCATTCGCCTGACCACGCCTGCCTCTGGCAGCGCGACCTCAACCTCTTCATTTCAGGCGACCAGATCCTGCCGCGCATATCCTCCAACGTGAGCGTGTTCCCGACCGAGCCGGAGGCGGACCCGCTGTCGGACTGGCTTAGGTCGTGCGCCAAGCTGCGCACTCTCATTCCGCAGGATGTCCTGGTGCTGCCGGCCCACAATGAGCCGTTTCGCGGCGCGCACAGGCGGCTGGAAGCCCTGATTGAAGGTCATGAGACCGGCATGAAACGTGTCCTGCAGCGTCTGGACGAGCCGAAACGGGCGGTCGACCTGTTCACCGCGCTGTTCGCCCGGGCGATCGACAAGGAAAGCTTCGGCATGGCCACAGGTGAGACAATTGCGCACCTGAATTGCCTCAAGGGGCGCGGCCTTGTGACGTCCGTACAGGACGGCGGGACAATGCTTTACAGACGGGCGGCTTGACGCGGACCTGAGACGCATAACGTATAGCCGGACGCCCAAATCCGGGCGACTTTTCTGGGTTTCCGGCCTGTGTGCTTCAGGCCGGCGTGTTAGGGGCGCCAAGGGCTGGTTCATGAGTGATACGACAACGGAACAGGCTGCCCAGTCTGCGTCACAGCCCGCGGCCAAGCCCGGCGCCGATCCCAAGCCTGCAGCGCCCGGCGTGGAGCAGCCGGCTGATGCCCCTGCCGAGAAGAAGAGCCTCCGCAAGAAGGCGGTGCACGAGATTCGTGAAACGGCGCTGACCATCGCCGTCTTCATTCC
>DATBNA010000538.1:0-3267 GCA_036554545.1 Hyphomonadaceae bacterium | reverse complement strand
CTCTGCTGTCATGACCACATGTCGGGCCGTCGTCAGAAATCCTTGCCCTGTTTTTACTCGCTTTTTTGTGTCTCAACAAATAACCTAGAACCATTCCAGTTTGAGCTTGATCCCTGATTAGAACGGTTCTAGCGTTAACTTGTTCAGGCCGTCGCTTGCCGGCGCGCCTGCCGTCCACATTCAGTCAGGGAGCGAAAGACATGGCCGACGACGCAAAGTGCCCGGTTCCGCATTCGCGCGGCCGGATGAACCGTGACTGGTGGCCGAACCAGGTCAACATTGGCGTGCTTCATCAGAACACGCCCGAGTCCGATCCGATGGGCAAGGACTTCAACTACGCGAAGGAATTCGAGAGCCTCGATCTCGACGCGGTCGTGAAGGACCTCAAGGCGCTGATGACCGACAGCCAGGACTGGTGGCCGGCTGACTATGGTCACTACGGCGGCTTCTTTATCCGCATGGCCTGGCACGCAGCCGGCACCTACCGCACTGGCGATGGCCGTGGCGGCGGCGGACGCGGACAACAGCGTTTTGCTCCGCTCAATTCCTGGCCGGACAACGGCAACCTCGACAAGGCGCGCCGCCTGCTCTGGCCGATCAAGCAGAAGTATGGCGCGAAGCTTTCGTGGGCAGACCTGATGATCCTCGCCGGCAATGTCGCCATCGAATCGATGGGCGGTCCGACCTTCGGCTTTGGCGGCGGACGCGCCGATGTGTGGGAGCCGGAAGCGCATGTGAACTGGGGCGCGGAAGAAGCCTGGCTGGCCGATTCGAAGGCGCCGAATGCCCGCTACTCCGGCGACCGTGAACTCCACGGAGATCTCGGCGCCGTGCAGATGGGCCTCATCTACGTCAACCCGGAAGGCCCCGATGGCCAGCCGAACGTGCTCGCCTCCGCGCGCGACATCCGCGAGACCTTCCGCCGCATGGCGATGAACGACTACGAGACCGTCGCGCTCGTGGCTGGCGGACACACCTTCGGCAAGGCGCACGGCGCCGGCCCGGCCAGCCATGTTGGCAGAGAGCCGGAAGGCGCGGACATCTGCGAACAGGGACTGGGCTGGGCCAGCACGTTCGAGAGCGGCATGGCCGGCCACACCATCACGTCCGGCATCGAAGGCGCATGGAAGCCCACACCGACCAAATGGGACATGGGCTATTTCGACATGCTGTTCAAATACGAGTGGAACCTGGTGAAGAGCCCGGCCGGCGCCTGGCAGTGGGAGCCGGTCAATCCTGATCCCAAGGACCTTGCGCCTGCAGCGCACGATCCCTCCAAGCGCGTCAAGACCATGATGACCACCGCCGACCTGGCGCTGCGCATGGATCCGGCCTACGAGAAGATCTCCCGGCACTTCCACAAGAACCCACAGGAGTTTGCCGACGCTTTCGCCAAGGCGTGGTACAAGCTCACGCACCGCGACATGGGTCCGAAGATCCTCTATCGCGGCAAGCTGACGCCCAAGGAGACGATGATCTGGCAGGACCCGATCTCGGGCGCCCCCAGCAACATCGACAACGCAGACGCCGAAGCGCTCAAGGCGAAGATTCTCGCCACGGGCCTTTCAGTGTCTGAACTGGCCGAGACAGCGTGGGCTTCGGCCTCGACCTTCCGCGGATCGGACAAGCGCGGCGGCGCCAACGGGGCGCGCATCCGCCTGAACCCGATGAAGAACTGGGAGGTCAACAAGCCGGCCCAGCTCGCCAAGGTGCTGGCCGCGCTGGAAGGCGTCCAGAAAGCGTTCAACGCAGGCGCCAAGAAGGTCTCGCTCGCCGATCTCATCGTGCTTGCCGGCAACGCGGCGGTCGAGAAGGCGGCCAAGGCCGCTGGCTATGATGTGAAGGTTCCCTTCTCACCGGGCCGGGCCGACGCGACACAGGAGGAGACCGAGATCGAATCCTTCGCCTGGCTCGAGCCGAAGGCGGACGGCTTCCGCAACCATGTGCGCAAGCCGATCATGGCGATCGAGGAGCACCTGGTCGACCGCGCGCAGCTGCTGAACCTGACCGCGCCGGAAATGACGGTTCTGATCGGCGGCCTGCGTGCGCTGCAGGTAGGCGACAGCAAACTTGGCGTGCTCACCACGCGTCCGGGCACACTGTCGAACGACTTCTTCGTCAACCTGCTCGACATGGGCACGAAGTGGAAGGCGGTCCCGGACCGGTACGACAATCTCTTCGAAGGCCGCGACCGCAAGTCTGGCCAGGTGAAGTGGAACGCCACGCGCGCCGACCTGATCTTCGGCTCGCACTCGCAGCTCCGCGCGATCGCGGAAGTCTATGGCGCGAACGATGCGAAGAAGAAGTTCGTCGACGACTTCGTCGCCGCATGGGCGAAGGTGATGAACCTCGACCGGTTCGACCTGAAGAAATGAGCTCGGCCCCCTTTTGGGGAGCATGAGGAGGTATGGCCCCGGACCGGAATGGTCCGGGGCTCTTTTTCGATCTGTTCCTGCAACAGTGCGGCGCCTGCGACAAACGCAGCTACGGGTCTGGCAATCCGGGCAGCGTTTCCCAGTTAGGTCGATCTCCCGCGAGGGAGCTTGAGGAGGTACTCCCCCGGACCTGACGGTCCGGGGTTTTTTTTGTGTCGAGATTCAGTTCTTCGTGTAGCTCGCGATGTCTTCGTTCATGCGCTCCTCGCGAGCCTTCAGTTCGGGCGTGATGACGTCGCCAAAATCCTCGGCGGAGTAGATCTGGCGGATTTCGATATCGCTGTCGGTGCGCATCGGGTTCGGACATTTCTTCACCCACTCGATCGCTTCCTGCAGCGACTTCACCTGCCAGATCCAGTAGCCGGCAATCAGTTCCTTGGTCTCCGTGAACGGACCGTCCGTGACGATGCGGTTCTTGCCCGAGAAGCGGACACGGAAGCCTTTCGAGGTCGGATGCAGGCCTTCGCCCGCGAGCATGATGCCGGCCTTCACCAGTTCCTCGTTGAAGCTGGTCATCGCAGCGAATTCCTGTTCGGTGGGCAGGATGCCCGCTTCGCTGTCGGCCGTGGCTTTCACGATCACCATCACACGCATCGTCATTTCCTCCGGTTTCAGGAGCCGCTCCGGCTCTTCCACACTAGGACGGCAGGCGCGGAGCCGTCCCGACATTTTGCCCGGAACATTTCGTGCGGCCTGCCCGGAGGCCTTCGCTGTTGCCACCCCGACGGCAACCGTGCTGAATGCTACCGATTGGTAGCACGGAGGGATGGATGCGCCGGCGTGATGTGGTGTGGGGTGCGGGGGCGGTCGGGTTGCTGGCGGCGGCGGGGCG
>DATBNA010000294.1:0-8178 GCA_036554545.1 Hyphomonadaceae bacterium | reverse complement strand
AAGCTGCCCGCAAAGCCCAGCTCGCGGATTTCATCGACAGCCTGCCACAGGGCTGGGACACACGCGTCGGCGAACGCGGCGTGAAGCTCTCAGGCGGCGAACGCCAGCGCGTCGGTATCGCCCGAACCATCCTCAAGAACCCGGCGATCCTTGTTCTTGACGAGGCGACCTCCGCCCTCGACAGCGCCACCGAAGCGGATGTGCAGGGGGCGCTGAATGAAGCCTCGCGCGGCCGCACCACACTGATGGTCGCCCACCGCCTCTCCACCGTCGCCGGCGCCGACGAGATCATTGTCCTCAACGAAGGCCGCATCGCCGAACGCGGCACACATACTCAACTCCTGGCTCGAAGCGGGCTCTATGCCGATCTGTGGAGCCGTCAGGCGCGGACACATGCCGCCTACAGTGACGACGCGCAGGAAGCTGCCGATACGCAAGTCGCGTAGGCGAGGGGGTCGGGGGACATGCGCTCTTTCCTTTTCAACATCGGCTTCTGGTGGATCTCGACGCTCTATGTCCTGCTGGCGGCGCTCCTTGCGCTGACGCCGGGCCACAAGGGTGTGCGCTGGGCGGTTCGCCGGTATTCGCGCCGGATGGTCCAGCTCATGAAGCTCATCGGCATCAAACCCGAGGGGCGCGGACGCGAGCGCCTGCCGCCGCCGCCGTTCATCGTCGCGCCCAAGCACTCGAGCTATGGCGACGGCTTCATGATGTATGTGCAGTTCGACGACATCGCGTTTGTCACCGGCGATCATCTCGAACGCTTTCCGTTGGTGCCGAAAGTTCTCGAGAAGCTCGGCGCTATTGTCATCGACAACTGCGGCGGCCCCGAAGCACGCAAGGATCTCGCAGCAAGTTTTGCAAAAGCCGCCGAGGACAAGCGTATCGTCCTCATCTATCCCGAAGGCCACCTTGCAAGGGTCGGCGAGCACCATCGCTATCGCTCTGGCGTCTGGCACATGCAGGAGGCTTCGCAATGGCCGGTGGTGCCTGTCGCCACCAGCCTCGGCCTGCGCTGGCAGCAGGAGGATTTCCAGAAATTCCCGGGCCCCGCAGTGATCGAATTCCTTGACCCCATCATGCCGGGCCTCGGCAAGGATGAATTCCTCAAACTTCTTGAGGAGCGCATCGAGACCAACACCAACCGCCTCCTCGACGAAGGCCGCGCCTGGGATCGGGCAAATGACGTAGAACGGCCAGCGCCTGCTCCGGCGCCGGTTGCGAAAGAGGACCCGGTCTCGTAGCAGGTGGTATCACCTTGGAGACCACATGGCCCGCAAGACCTCCCGCGACATTGAAAAGTCCTACCCGCGCGCCCAGTTCGTCGCCAAGCTGAGACGCTTCGCGGACAGCCTCGAACAGGGCGAACCCTTCGTCATCCAGATCGCGGGCGAGCGCGTCCATATGCCGGCCCGGGCCGTATTCAATATCGAGCACGAGCGATCAGGCGACGAGGAAGAGATCGAGTTCCAGATCAAATGGAAGCCTGCTCCATGACAACCGCATACGATTTCTCTTTCACCGGCATCGACGGCTCGCCGCTCCCGCTGAAGAAGTTCGAAGGGCAGGCGATGCTCGTTGTGAACGTTGCATCGAAGTGCGGCTTCACACCGCAATACACCGGTTTGCAGAAGCTTCACGCCGACTACCGGGATCGCGGCTTCACTGTGCTCGGCGTGCCGTGCAACCAGTTTCTCTGGCAGGAACCGGCCAGAGAGACGGAGATCGCCGCCTTCTGCGCCGTCACCTACCAGGTCACTTTCCCGATGACGGAGAAGACGCATGTAAAGGGCGGCAAGGCGCATCCCTTCTACAGATGGATGCGCGAACGTCTCGGCCGAGCAGCGTATCCGGCATGGAACTTCCACAAGCTGCTCGTCGGAAAACAGGGCCAGCCGCTGGCCGCTTTCAAGTCGCGCACCGAGCCTCTGAGCCCCCAGGTACGGCAGGCCATCGAAGCCGCGCTGCAGGCTTAATTGTCGATACCGCGCGGAATCAGTTTTTCATTACGGCGCTCAAACAATTGGCAACTACAAGTCCAGAGGACTGAACTTTCTCAGAAAGCCCCCTGTATTCGCGGCAGTATTCTGCGAACGGCCTTTGCGCTAGTTAGTTTTGCGTCAATGAATGCTCATTCATTAAGCACAGACTGCTTGGTTCTGTGACTCTTCAGCGACAGCCGAATCGAAGCCGGGGCTGCATAAGTCCGGCGCGGACAATTTCTGTCCGTTCCAAAACGACTGGTGAAACTCAATGAATAAATATGTCGTGACCGCCGCGCTTGCCGCGGGGTTCTCCATGATCGCGGGCGCTGCACATGCTCAATCCGGCCATATCGGCCTCAACTATGGCCGCGCAGATTTCGGTGGCGGCGACGCTGACAGTTACGGCATCGACGGCGCCGTGACGGTTCAGACCGGCGGCGCGTGGAATGTGCTGCTCGACGGCTCGTTCAGCGACTCCAGCGATACTGACGTGCAGACGCTCACTGGCACGGCTCACTTCGTGTACCGTGGCATGAACACTTCGTGGGGCGGCTATGTCGGCCTCACGGACACCGACGACACCAACGCCTGGGTGGTCGGCGGCGAGTACGCCCATCACTTCACCGGCTCCACGTTGGCGCTGGGCGCTGGCTACGGCAACGTCGATGACGTCGATGTCGACCTGATGGGTCTCAACGGCGAATTCCGTATGTTCGCCAATGACAACCTGCGGTTCGATCTCGGCGCCGGCTTTGCGCAAGCTGATGCGGGCGGCGGCGATGCAGATGTGATGAGCTTCGGCGCGGGCGTCGAATACCGCTTCGCCGACTCGCCTTTCAGCATCGGCGCGTCCTACACCTACGTTGACATCGATGACTTCGGCATCGACGGCAACGTGATCGGCATCACCGGCCGCTGGAACTTCGGCGACTCCTCACTGAGAGAGCGCGACCGCTCGGGCAACACCTTCGGCCCGCTCGGCGGCTTCGGCAGCGCCCTCACGCTGTTCTAGGTCGTCCGTCCGAAAGGACGGCAGATTTTCTGATCCGACAAAGGGGCGGCTCCAGCGAGCCGCCCCGCTTGTTTTCGTAGCGCATCGTTCGTGTGATGCGAGATCGAAATTTTGTCCCGCCACAAATCTGCCCTCGTCGGGCAACAAATCCGCCGCAGCGACTGCGCGTCCTGAACGCGTGGGGGGACGTCGATACTGTGTTCGTCCGTCCACGGGAGACGACCGAGCCGAGCACTTTGCTCGCGCAAATCGACAGGGGAGTCACATGAAACTCTATGCTGTGACCGCGTCACTCGCGGTCGGCCTCGCGATGCTGCCCGAAATGGCCTCTGCACAAGTCCGCGGAACGGGTGGCGTCAGTTATGGGAATGGGGAAGACCTAGGGATCGAAGGCGGGCTCACCATCCCCGCTGGGGGGAGTCTTACCTTCCTGGTCGACGCCGACTGGGATCAGGGCGACGGCGACACCTTCGACACCTTTGACACCTATTCCGCCGTGGGGCACCTGATCGCCCGTAACTCCGAACGCGCATGGGGCGGTTTCGTCGGCGTCAGCCGCGCCGACATCGACTTCGACGACATTGACACATGGACGGTGGGCGGCGAGTACGCCCGGTTCCTGCCGAACTACACGCTTGCGGGCCGGCTCAGCTACAGCTCGGTCGACGACGCTGATGTCGATATTTGGGGCCTTTCAGGAGAGTATCGTCTTTTCGCAAACGACAATTTGCGCTTCGATTTTGGCGCCGGCTGGAGTGTTATCGACGGCGGCGTCAGTGATGACGACGCCATCACGCTCGCGGGCGGGGCCGAATATCGTTTTGCCAATTCGCCGATCAGTCTTGGTGCTAGGTTAGGCTGGGTAAACAGCGATGACGAAGACGAAACCAGCGTCGGCGTCACACTTCGCTTCGACTTCGGCAATCGCTCGCTAAAGGATCGTGACCGTCGTGGGAATACGTTCGGCGCCGTTTCCAGCATGATCTCGGAAATCCTGCCGTAGATTCCTTCGCTAGGCAGAGCTCCGGGGCGGCTCTTGCGGGTCGTCCGGTTTCGGTCTTGCCTGTGGCGGGGAGGCGTCGATGGACCCGCTGACACAACTCGGACTGCTGGCGACAATCGCCGCAACCTATTCCGGCTTCATCGCCGTGTTCATCGCCTTCACCAAGGACGGCCGATTCGAAGCTACGGACGGACACTTCGTGCAGGCGATGGTGCTGGGGACGATTGGGGTGATGGTGATGGCGCTGGCGCCGCCGGTGCTGGCGATGATGATGACGATGGAACGGATGTGGCTGGTGATGGCGATCTTCGCGATCATCGGCGGCGTGCCCTCGATGGCCTACCAGGCAGCGCAGCAGTCCAGGCTCACAAAGCAGGATGCATCGAAAGTTCCGATGAGCTGGCATGTGCCTGGCTGGGGGCTGGGCTTTCTGGCGCTGGCGGCCTTCGGCGCGGCAGTGTTCCTGCCGGATATCCGCCCCGGCCTCTACGTCGCGGGCGTCACGCTTATGCTGACGGTCTCGATCTGGTGCTTCATCGCCGTAGTGTTCCGACGGTTCTTCTAGGTCAGACGTCCGGGCTTTCCTTCGGCGCGTCCTTGGCGTGCATCCAGCGCAGCAGCGGCCTCAGCGGCAGGACCCACGCCAGGCCCGCGATGGGGAAATAGAGCACTTTCCAGAACCAGTGCTCGCTGGCGATCCGGTCGCCGATCACGGCGGCCACGGCCACATAGGCCACGATCCACACCACGATTATCAGGGCGCCAAACGGCTTTCTCATGGGACACGGGCTCCCGGCGGGATGCGGCCCACAGGGATGGCAAAATGCCATCCCGCCTCAGGGGATGCTGCCGCTGGCCTTCCGCTCTCACAGATAGGATAAGCGCGCAATGAGCGAAGCCGCCGCAATCGCAGCGCCCGCAAGCGCGCTTGTCCCGGCAAGGGGCGTGGCGTTGGTCAGGGCGTGGCTGCTGGTCATCGCCGGGCTTGTCTACGCCATGATTCTGGTGGGCGGCGCGACGCGCCTCACAGACAGCGGCCTTTCCATCACCGAGTGGCGTCCGCTGCTGGGCGCTATCCCGCCGATGAGCGATGCCGACTGGGCCGACGCCTTCGCCAAATACCAGTCGATGACGGCGCAGTATCACGCCGTGAATCCCGACATGGACCTCGCCGGCTTCAAGAACATTTACTGGTGGGAGTGGAGCCATCGCCAGCTTGGCCGCGTCATCGGCGTCGCCTTCGCCCTGCCGCTCCTGTTCTTCTGGCTGACCGGCCGCACGACCCGAAAGCTGCTGCCACATCTTCTCATCCTCTTCGTTCTCGGCGGGCTGCAGGGAGCGATCGGCTGGTGGATGGTCGCCTCGGGCGTCAATTCGGAACTCACATCGGTTGCGCCCTACCGGCTGATGACGCATTTCGGGCTCGCGCTGCTGATCATCGCCTACTGCTTCTGGCTGTGGCTCGAACTCGGCGCGAAGCGCACGCCGCTGCCGCAGGCTGGCGGCTGGGCCTCCGCGTTGATATGGCTTACCGGAATCCAGATGTTGCTCGGCGCGCTTGTCGCCGGCCTCGACGCTGGCAGGGGCTATACCGACTGGCCGCTGATGTCGGGCCAGGTCGTGCCCGAGGCAATGTGGGCGCTCGATCCGTTCTGGCGGAACTTCTTCGAGAACGAGGCGACCACACAGTTCTTCCACCGCCTTACCGCCTACGCGCTCTTTGCTGCCGCAATTTTCGCGGGCTGGAAGTTCCGCAAGGATGGCCCGACGTATTTCCCGCTCTTCGCCGCGCTGGTGACAGGGCAGGCGCTGCTCGGCATCATTACGCTGATCAACGCTGCGCCACTGACCCTTGCCCTCATCCATCAGGCGCTGGGCGTTGTCGTTCTCATCGCCGCCACACGACTGCTCTGGACAGCAAGACCATAGCAAGGGAGATTCCGATGCTCGTGAACCGCTCCATGCCGCCGAGCACCGTAATCCCCCAGCTTCCCTATGACGCGGTAATTCCCGCAGCCGAATGGCTCGAGCGGGTCTTCGGCTTCACCACACGTATCCGCATCGGCGACCATCGCATCCAGATGAATGTCGGCGACGGCCATGTCGTACTGGTTCAGGGGGCGGGGCGCGTGTCGCTCATGGTCCGCGTTTCCGATGTCGACGCGCATCACGTCAAAACGGTCGTCGCTGGTGCGCAGATCGCGGCAACGCCCGAGACCTTCTCCTATGGCGAGCGCCAGTACACCGCCATCGATTGCGGCGGCCATGTGTGGAAATTCTCGCAATCCATCGCGGATAAGGTCCCCGAGGAGTGGGGCGGAATCTCTGTGAACCTCTAAGGTGCTGCCGGCGTCGTCGGCGCGCCCGTCATCGCGGCAGGCTGCTGTGGGGAGGGCGTCGCAGGCTGCGCGGGACGCGGCTTCCGCGGCAGCATGCTGTTGTGGTTTGCGGCCAGCATGGC
The DNA here is from genome assembly GCA_036554545.1 of Hyphomonadaceae bacterium. Classification (GTDB taxonomy): domain Bacteria; phylum Pseudomonadota; class Alphaproteobacteria; order Caulobacterales; family Hyphomonadaceae; genus UBA7672. The sequence continues at coordinate 1,717 of DATBNA010000294.1, read as the reverse complement.
GAAGCCTGCGATCATCACTGCATTCCTGCGCATGTCTTCCGGCTGCAGGCTCTCGTAGAAGTCCATGTTGGTGTGGTGCGTCTTGGGCTCGTAGTCGATCGGGTCCTGGATGAACTGGAAGCCCGGCAGTCCCGCTGCATCGAACGAGGCGTGGTCCGTCGATCCCGTCGAGCGCGCCGACACATGCGTCATGCCGATATCGCGGAACGGCTCCATCCATTGGCGGAAGATCGGCGTGATCGCCTGATTGCCCTGGCTGTGCACGCCCCGGATCGAGCCCGCGCCATTGTCGAGGTTGAAATAGACCTGGCAGCGGCCATGGTCGCGCTTGATGGGCACGACATTGCCGCGCGGATTGCCCGCCGCAGGCACGCCGCGCACGCCGCCGAAATGCTGCGCCACATAGAGCCGCGATCCGATCAGCCCCTGTTCCTCGCCATTCCACAGACACACGCGCACTGTGCGCTTCAGCGGCGCCTTCGTGGATTTCAGGAGGCGTATCGCTTCGAGCACGCTCGAGCACGCCCCGCCATTGTCCGTGGCGCCGGTGGACGAGTGGAACGAGTCGAAATGCCCGCCGAGGATGACGACCTCTTCCGGCCGCTCGGTTCCGCGGATCTCGCCGACGACGTTGAACATCTCCGGCTGGTCGAACCAGTCATTGCGGATGTCGGCCTCGATGGTGACGTTCTGGCCCTGCTGCACAGATCGCGCGATCCGCCCATAATGTTCGGCGATGATGTTGATGCGCGCAATCTGCTGGTCCGGCGCGTCGGTGCGCGAACCGCCAAGGATGTTGACGACGCCTTGCCCCTTGTTGGTGGCAAAGACGCCCAGCGCGCCTTCATCGCGGAAGAAGTTGTTGCGGTTGAACGGCTGTGGCTGGCCCGGTCCGCCCTGGCCGCCGCCCGGCGGACGCTGCTGGTTGGTGTTCGGAGTGCCGAACTCCGGCCCGCGCGCAGGAGTTTCCATCTGGTCGAGCTGCTCTTCGGTATAGCGCCGCGCCACCGGGTCCCACTGTGCCCGCATATCGATCGGCGCCTGGCCGAGCACCCACTTGCCCCTCAGCTTGCCGGTGTATTTCTCGCGCAGCGTCTTCTCGTCGGTCTCGGTGACGAGGATGCATTCGCCGCGCACCAGACCCTTCGTCCCCGGCGTCCACGCGATCGACATGCCGGTGATGGGAAAGGCGTTAGGCGCCACTGCGTGAAGATAGAATTTCGAGTTCTGCCAGCCGCGGGGGAATCCGTTGTTGGTTCCAGTGGGATCTGTCGGCCATGGCTCCAGTCCCGCGCCGGTCAGCCCCCATTCCTTCATCTTCGAGACGACCCATTCGCCCGACTTGCGGATGCCCGGCGAGCCGGAGAGGCGGGGGCCCAGCACGTCCATCATGTAGCTGGCCGTCTTCATCACCTCTGAGGTCGTCGGCGAGAGCCCCGCCGTCTTGATCCGGCTGATCGCATCATAGGGGATCGCCTGCGCGCTTGCCGGTCCGGCCAGCATTGGCGCCAGCGCCGCCGCGCCAGCCCTCGCCAGGAAGCCTCTCCGATTCATGATTTCCCCCGTCATTGTCTTGTTATGTGACCGGCAATTTACCCTGTAATTTCAGTCCGCGTCGATTGCTCTCGCCCCAAAGTGCGCATCCGTGACGGTCCCATAACGGATCGTGCAGCGGTGTCACATCAAGCATGAAGCCCGGCTGATAGGGCTGCTGGCC
>DATBNA010000253.1:0-3312 GCA_036554545.1 Hyphomonadaceae bacterium | reverse complement strand
GTTCGAGATCGTCGTCCGTCAGGCGCTGATCCGGGAAGGCGAGCACGTGGTGCTTCAGCCACGCCGCCCGGATCTCCTTCACGTCACCGGGGTCGAACTCCTTCGACAGATCGACCCCGGAGACAGTTGCGCCACAAGCCTCGCCGGAGGGCTCGACGCGGATCACGCCATCGCTTTCTTCACCGCATCCGCCGTGATCGGGATGTGTCGCAGGCGCGCGCCGACGGCGTTGTAGATCGCGTTGCCGATGGCGGGCGCCACGATGGTCGTCGCCGGCTCGCCGAGGCCAACCGGCACGTTCTCGCTCTCCACAAACGTGATGTCGAGTTCGGGAACATCGGCCAGCCGCAGCGGCGTGTAGCTGTTGAGGTTGAGGTCCTTGACGTTGCCTTTCTCGAACGCAGTGCCTTCATGGAGGGCGAGGGAGAGGCCCCACAGCGAGGCGCCTTCCATCTGCGCTCGCGCCCCATCTGGATCGACGATCGTTCCTGCGTCGGCGACAAGCGTCAGCTTCTCGACCTTCACCGCGCCGCTGCCGCGGTCAACATTGACGCGCGCCACGCACGCCACCCAGGTCGGCATGTCGCGTTCCTGGCCGAACGAGGTCGCAAGGCCAAGGCCGGTGTTGGCGGGCAGTTGTCCGCCCCAGCCGGCTTTCTCCGCTGCGATGCGCACGACATTGGCCTGCCGCGAGGCGCCGCCGACCGAGTTGGGCGCCGTGCCGGCGTTCGCCCCCTCCGCCTTGAGCAGCTTCAGCCGGAATTCCACCGGATCGACCTTCAGCTTGTGCGCCGCCTCGTCGATGAAGCTTTCCAGCGCCCAGTTGGTGAAGCCCGGTCCCACCGACCGCAGCCAGCCCGGACGGAAAGTCTGGTTGGCGAGGTCATTGGAAATCGCCCGCACCTTGTGTGCGCCCACTGAATACCAGTGGTTCGCGCCGTTGATGGCGAAGGGATCGAAGGGGACGTCCTTCTCGCCTTTTGGCATGAAGAACGGGGCCATGACTTCGGTAGGCCAGCCGGCGGCGCAGTGGTGTTCCATGCCCGTCACATTGCCGTCCTTGTCGAAGGCCATGCGCAGCTTCTGCACGGTAGGCGAGCGCACGCTGTCGAACTTCACGTCGTCTTCCCGCGTCATGATCAGCTTCACGGGTTTGCCGACGGCCTTGGCGGCGAGCGCCGCGCCGACGGCGTAGTCGCCATTGAGACGCCGGCCGAACCCGCCGCCGAGGCGGTAGGTCTTCATCACGACGTCTGTCTCAGGCACTTCAAGCGCGGCTGCGAGCCAGGGCAGGACGAGGCTCTGCCACTGGTTGCCGGTGTGGATCTCCCACTTTCCGTCCTTCTGCTGCGCAAGAGCGTTGAGCGGCTCCATGGCGAAATGGAGCGCCGTGGCGGTGGTGTAGGTCGCCTCGATGCTGGAACGCGCAGCGCGGAAGACCGGCGCCGTATTCGTGTTGCCGAGCGGAAGCACCGAGCCTTTGCTGGCGTCGGCGATCAGCTTGGTTGCGTGATCCTGCAGGTCCTTCTCGGACACGTTGGCCGTCGGACCGGCCGTGTACTCGACCGTGATTGCCTCTGCTGCCTTCTTCGCAGCCGGCCAGCTCTCGGCAATCACCACAGCCCATCCGGGCACGGTGTTGGACGGATCCTTGAGCACGACGGTCTGGAGGTAGCCTTTGATCTGCTTCGCCGGCTCGTCCATCACATAGTTGACCTGGCTTCCGTTGCGCGTCGGCGGAAGGATGGGGCAGCCATAGACCATGCCGTCGACCTTGGCGTCGATGCCGTAGACGGCTGCACCGGTGGTCTTCTCGACGATGTCGAGCGACGTCACCGGCTTGCCGATCAGCCTGCGCTCGGCCACCGGCTTCAGGGCGATCTTGGCCAGGTCTTCCGGCGCATAGGTCTTCGCAAGTCCGCCTTTCCGGACGATGTCGGCGTACTTGATCTTCTTCGAACCGGAGACAACTTCGCCATTCGCCGCCGTGCAGGTCGCGGGATCGACGCCCAGCGCCGCAGCGCCTGCCTCGATCAGCGCCGCGCGGCCGGCTGCGCCGGCCTGGCTGTAGAGCGGATAGGTCTGCCAGACAGACCAGCTTCCGCCGGTCACCATCAGGCCCCACTTCGGGTCCGAGTCGACGTGCTTGATGCGCACGTTTTCCCACGGCGTTTCGAGCTCGTCGGCAAGGATGCGCGCCAGCGACGTGCCGACGTGCTGGCCCATCTCGGCGCGGATGATGTTGACGGTGACGATGCCGTTGCCGTCCATCGAATACCACTGCGTCGGCTCGAAGGGTGCAGCGTTGCTGGCGCTTTCGGTGCTGCAGGCTGTCAGGAAGCTGAAGGTAACGCCTGCGCCGACCGTGGTGATGAGGAAGCCGCGGCGGCTCAGCTCGGGCGTTGTTGCGATGTCATTGCGATTGCGGGCCATGGATCAGGCTCCTTTCATCGCAGAGGCGGCCTGGCGGACCGCGGCGCGTATGCGTGTGTAGGTCATGCAGCGGCAGAGATTGCCGGTCATCATCTGGTCGATCTGCTCGTCCGTGATGTCGGGATTCTCCTTCAGCACGGCGGCGGCCTGCATGATCTGGCCGGACTGGCAGTAGCCGCATTGCGGAACCTGCAGATCCTGCCACGCCTTCTGCACCGGGTGCGCGCCCTTGGGATCCAGCCCTTCGATGGTGACAATGTCCTGTCCCTCGACAGCGCTCACCGGCGTAACGCACGCGCGCGCCGCCTTGCCGCCGATGTGGACGGTGCATGCACCGCAAAGGCCGATGCCGCACCCGAACTTGGTGCCGGTAAGTCCGGCCTCGTCACGTATCACCCAGAGCAGGGGCGTGTCGGCTTCCGCCTCCACGGTGACCTGCTTTCCATTGAGCTTGAAACTCGTCATGCCTGCGATCCTCCCCAGGACTCATCCAAACGTGGCGCAACGCGTCGGCGCCGCCCTGTCTGAAAATGGGTCCGAGGGCTGCATGCGCCGGCAGGCGCTAATCAAATACATCGTTCTCCCGCCGGGCTCGCCTGTCCAGCAAATTGCGTTAGAGTCCTTCGCATATAACGATCCGCCGGACCCGTATCTTTCGACGTCGCGTCCAGCGATTGAGGGAGCCTCGCCGCCCGCTATATTGGTCCGATTGAAGCCTCAGGATTTTAGTACGATGACGATCAAGCAGCCGCCCGTGAAACTGGACTCGCCCGGGCGCGGGCGCATCTACGAAAGCATCGTCGACACCGTCGGCAACACGCCGCTGGTCCGTGTGCGCCGCCTCGCGGCAGAGGAGGGCGTGGTCGCCGACCTGCTGCT
>DATBNA010000193.1:0-7474 GCA_036554545.1 Hyphomonadaceae bacterium | reverse complement strand
CCGAGGACAAAGTGCGGTTCTGGATTACGCTGTTTTCCCCTCAACGCCTTGAGCGCGTGATGAATCTTTTCTTCGGGCGATCAGAAAAATAGGGGAATTTGGCGCCAGAAACCCACCAATCTTCCAACGGGTCATTCCCGGGTAAGCGCAGCGCATCCCGGGAATCACTGTTCGAGAGGCGTGGGAATACCTGACTATCCCTTCGGAGAAACAACCGAGGTTCTCGGGATGCGGCGCTTCGCGCCTTACCCGAGAATGACCGTTGGGAGAGTGGCGGATGGCGAGCGAGTCAGCTCAGCGCCAGGCCTTCCAGCTCGCCGGCTTCGCGCCAGGCTTTCAGCTTTTCGAAGAACTTGATCGGACCGGCGCCGTACATGTCGGTCATGAAACCGGCGCGGTTTCCGGCGGCGCCTTCCGAGTTGTAGTAGCCAGGCGTGCACTCCTTGTAGAAGCGCACCCCCAGACGCGCGAGCGCGCGGACTTCCTGGACGTAGGCTTCTTCGGCGGCGGCGGTCGGCTCGAGTGTATCGTGGCCACGCTTCTTAGCTTCGGTGACCATGTAGACGATCTGGCGCGCCTGTTCGTTGAGCGCCATCGGCACGCTGACGGTGATGGCGGTCTGCGTGAAGCCGAGGAAAAAGCAGTTTGGGAACCCGTGGGTGGCGAGGCCGTGCATGGTGCGCAGGCCATTGCGCCAGTGGTCCGAGAGTTTCGCGCCATCGCGGCCGACGACGTCGTAGCCGGAGCGACGCGTGTAGGCGGTGCCGACCTCAAAACCGGTGGCGAAGATCAGGCAATCGACTTCGTATTCGCGGCCATTGGCGATGACGGCATTCTCGGTGAGCGCTTCGACGCCCTTCCCGTTTGTGTCGATCAGTTCGACATTCGGGCGGTTGAAGGTGGCGAGATATTCGTCGTGGAAGCAGGGACGCTTGCAGAACTGGCGATACCAGGGCTTGAGCGCCTGCGCTGTCGCTTCGTCCTTGACGATCGAATCCACGCGGGCCCGGATCTGGTTCATCTTGCGGTAGTCGGCAAGCTCCAGCAGGTCTGCGCGCTCTTCCTTGGTGAGGCGTCGGCCGAGCTTCCTGCCAGCGTCCTTCACCGCAGGACCCATAAGATTGCGGAAGATGTCGGTCCAGCCGTCCTGCACCAGATCCTCGTTGGCGTGGCCGCCCGAGGTTAGGATGTTGAAGTTCTCCATGCGGTGCTGCTGCCAGCCGGGCTGGAGCGTCGCCGCCCAGGCGCGATCCGTTTCGGCGTTGTTGCGTACGTCGATGGAGGATGGCGTCCGCTGGAAGACGTAGAGCTGCTTTGCCCATTCGCCGAGATGCGGGATGCACTGAACGCCGGTGGCGCCGGTGCCGATGATGCCGACGCGCTTGTCCCTGAGGTTGGTCAGATTCCCGGAGTTGTCGCCGCCAGTGTAGCGGTAGTCCCAGCGGCTGGTGTGGAAAGTGTGGCCACGGAACGTATCGATGCCGGGAATGCCGGGCAGCTTCGGCCGGTTGAGCGGGCCGGCGGCCATGGCGACATACTGCGCGCGGAATTTGTCGCCACGATTGGTCGAGACGATCCAGCGCGCCGCCTTCTCGTCCCAGCGCAGCTCGGTGATCGAGGTCTGGAACAGCGCGTCCTTGTAGAGATCGTAGTGGCGCGCGATGCGCTGCGAGTGTTCGAGGATTTCCGGTGCGAAGGAGTATTTGTGCTTCGGCATGTAGCCGAGCTCTTCGAGCAGCGGCAGGTAGCAGTAGCTCTCCACATCGCACATCGCGCCGGGATAGCGGTTCCAGTACCAGGTGCCGCCGACATCGCCGGCCTTGTCGACGAGGCGAATCTTTTTGAAACCAGCCTCGCGCAGACGCGCGCTCATCAGGAGGCCGCCGAAGCCGCCGCCGATGACGAGAAAGTCGACCTCGTCGAACACGGGTTCGCGCGTGAAGCCAGGTTCGACATACGGATCGTCGACGTAGTGCGAGAAGTCGCCCTTCACCTCGATGTACTGCTCGTTGGCGTCCTCACGCAGCCGCTTGTCGCGCTCGGCAAGATATTTCGTGTGCAGCGCCTCGGGATCGAAATCGAGCCCGCCAAAGACTGCCGTGAGTTCGGGAGTGAGGTTCATGAGGCGATTGTACGGGCCCGCAGGGGGCCGACAAGCCGGTGCGAGGTTATTGACCGCCGGAATTCCCTTCCCGCTCCACCCTACGCAACGGCAACGCAGCCATTCTCGTGAGGAACGGCCCTCCGGCCCGGTCGTTACGTCACTGGGGCTGCGGGTTCCGGGGCGAACTGCAGGAGAGCGGTCATGACACAGGCAGCACATCACGAACCGGAAAGGCGCGAACCGGCGAAAAGCGGAAGCTTCGTTCGCGACATTTGGGGCATCCGCTATCAGGTGGCGGACGTCGCCCGGTCGATCGACTTCTACACCGGCAAGCTCGGCTTCAAGCTCGACCACAAGAACCTGCCCGCCTTCGGGCAGGTGTCGATCGGCAAGCTGAAGCTGATACTCAGCGGGCCTGGCGCATCAGGCTCACGCCCGATGCCGGACGGCAAGGCGCAGGCGCCGGGCGGCTGGAATCGCGTAGTGCTCCAGGTGGAGGACCTGGCCGACCGGATCGAGGCGCTGGAGACGATGGGCTTCCGGTTTCGCAACCAGATGGAGTCTGGCCCGGGCGGCAAGCAGATCCTGATCGACGACCCGGACGGCAATCCGATCGAACTGTTCGAGCCAGCGCACTAGGCGAAAAGGGCTCAAACCTTGAGACTTCCAGCCGCCAGCGCGTGCCGTTCCCTTCCGCCCAAAAATACGTATTGTGCCCCGCTCTCGGGTGGGGCCTGTAGCTCAATGGTTAGAGCCGGCCGCTCATAACGGTCTGGTTGCAGGTTCGAGTCCTGCCGGGCCCACCAACTCGATGTCCGGTGCTGTTGGATGCGGTCCAGCATGGTCTGGCAGCTCATGGTGAGCGGCGGAGATTCTCCAGCGACGATGCGTTTCCATCCGACTTCGTCCCTCGGGAATCCAGGGGCCAGTTGGCGCGACGGGCAATACCGACTGACCGGTTGCGCGCAGCGCCTCGCGCGCGTCCAACTTGCTGCGCGCTAAGCGATGCGTCTCCCGTGAGTTCTGCTTTCAATGATTTAATCGGCGCAGGCCGGGAAAGATCGCCGGGCCTGTCGCGCCCGCCCGCAGTTCGTCACAATTGGCCTGTCACTGGAACACGCGCGGCGCGGCCCTTCTCCGGGTCGCGATCTGGTCGGGTTAGCGCAATCTGAAAATCGGGGTTTCTCCAGCGGGGGTCGCGGGAGTGCGCTTTGACTTGTCGTAGGCGTGCCAGCCTTGTCCTTGCGCTGGCGTGTGTGTCTCTACCTGTTCTGTCGGCATGCGGAGGCGGCGGAGACCAGCTGCTGACGCAGGCAGGCGCTCCGGCGCCCCAGAACCCTTCACCGCCCGTTGTTCCGCCTCCGCCGCCTGCGGGGCTTCAGTCAGGAGATGTCCGGCCGGCGCTGTTCATTGAAAAGGACGCTGACGGGGCGACATTCCTGCGCGTCCAGGAGCAGAACTACGATCCCTTCAACGGCGGCGCGCAGCGCGTCGTCGCCGACCGCCAGCTCGGCCCGTCTCCGGGCGTGAACTTCGTTGTCGAAGGTGCAGAGACGACGCGACTGGTCAACATCGATGCGGTGGAAATGAAGCATGGCTTCACCCTGCAATCGAGCGCCGAAGTCTCGATCTATGACTACACGTACACCAAGTTCAACGGCGGCGGCAGCATCCACGGAGCAGCCATCAAGCTGGGCGACAACGACCGTCCGACCGATGGCACAACCTATGTCCAGCGTGTCGTCGCTGACGGCATGCAGGCGCCGGATGCGACCTACAAGATAAGCAACAACGACTTCATCGGCATCGAATGGGAAAGCGGGCCCATCTATGTCCGCGATGTCACGGGGAAGAACTTCGGAGACGGCGGCATCGACACCAAATCGGGCCCGATCTACCTGATGAACGCAACCCTCGACGGCGCGCACCGGATGGTGCGATCGTGGGGCGTCGAGATCGTGCTGGTCAACGCCATCATCAATGGCAGGTCAGGCCACTCACAGGGCTGGGTTTCCGGTCCCGACGCCAAGGTCCGCTATTACAACACGCTGTGGTGCATGGATTCGCAGAATCCCTCGCCGTCGGATCCGAACTGCAAGTCCGATCCGTGGGTCGTCGAAAGCGATGACATGTCTCTTGCAGAGGCGCAGTCGCGCTTCACGCGACTGCAGTCGAACCCGCTGGACAGCGTGAGCCCGTTCTTCAGGACGAGTATGGACGAAATCGTGGTCGAGTATTCGACGGACGGACGGACCTGGCAGACGCTCAGCCTGCCCAACACGGGGCGCCCGGGTCTAGCGCCTGTCGGCGATACGCGATACAGGCTGCCGCTCGACCTTGCGGACGCGAACTACATGTTCCGCGCCTCCTACCGGAAGATGGGCGGCCGCGTCGGGGCAACCTCTCAGGTCATCGACGAGACCGGCGCGGTTCAGAGCCAGTCGTAACGGCGACAACCCGCAGCCAGACGAAGGGCGGCGAGCGCTATCTCGCCGCCGTTCTTTTTTTGATCAGGAAGGTTCGGACGGCAAGACGCCAACCTCGTAGCCGCCGTCCTGGTAGGGAATGCGGCCGCCGTCGTGGACCGCGAAGCCGAGGCCGACGAAGACGCCTATGGCAAGCAGGCAGGCGGCGGCGCCGAGGAGAAGTTTCAGCATGGGGAGGTCTTTCTCTGACTATCTCTTGTGAGCCGGCACATTGCCGGTCCCTGGGTTGCTCAAAGAAGTGCATTCGTTTCTTTTGGTTTTTCAGATGACGTCGTGTGGCCGGGCCCGGGCCTCCGCGAAGACAGAAACTGGAGCTGACGCAACGGCGCCTCAAGGCCTGAGGTGAATTGGAGCTGAATGGAATGCGCGGTCCGGCGCGTCTTTCGCGCAACGAAACCTGTGCGTTCCCAGCTCGCCATCTTGAGTCGCCAGTTCGTATTGGCCATGCCACGAACGCGCCCCATTTCAACGGCGAATTCCGCTTCATGCGCGCTCACGCGTCCCCAGTCCGAGCGCCCCAGAGAAAGGTACTTCCATGAAACGCGTTGTTGCAGCCATGCTAGCCGCGACGGCGATTGCCGGTTGCGCTGCTGCGCCGCTTGCGGTGGCGCAGACGCCGCCTCCAGGAGGAATGATGCACATGCCGCCGGCGAGCTCGATCCAGCCTGAGACCACGATCACGCTCAACGGCAAGGGCTCGGTCGACCGTGCGCCTGACATCGCGATGATCACGGTTGGCGTGTCGGTGGAAGCCGCGACGGCCTCCGCCGCGATGGCCGACCAGACCGCGAAGATGAATGGCGTCTTCAACGCAGTGAAAGCGGCGGGGATCGCCGATCGCGACATGCAGACGAGCAACCTGTCGCTCAATGCGGTCTATGACTATCCGCCGAACCAGCAGCCGAGGATGCGCGGCTACAACGCTTCGAACCAGATCACGATCAAGGTTCGCGACCTGAAGAACCTCGGCAAGACGCTGGATGCGGTCGTGAAAGGCGGCGGCAACACGATCCACGGCATCGCGTTCTCGGTCGACAAGCCGGAAGGCTACCAGAACGAGGCGCGCGTGGCGGCGATCAAGGATGCGGCGGCGAAGGCCGAACTCTATGCGCAGGCCGTGGGCTACAAGGTGAAGCGCATCGTGACGGTGACGGAGATCGACTACGGTCCCCGCCCGCCCGTGCCGTACATGTCGCGCATGCAGGTGGACCAGGCGGCGGAGTCGACACCGATTGCGGCGGGCGAAGTGTCGCTCGAGCAGCAGGTGTCGGTGGTGTTCGAGCTGACGCGGTAAGTCGCTTCCGCCCCCAATCAATAACAGGGAGCAGCGGGTCCAGGCCTGTGCTCCCTGTTACGGGTCTATATCTGCCGACCAGAGTCTCTGGATGCCATGCGACATCGGTGCTGCGGCTGCACGCCGGCCGCGGTGAAAGGAAATTTTTACCAAGCGCGCTGCGGCCGTCTTGGCGAAATCTAAACCCTAAACGGTCAAGCTGCCGCCCTGAATTCCAGCAGCAGCGGACAAGATCGTCATGCAGACGATGGGTGAATACCTGGGCGCGTTCTCGAACTACGCGTTCAAGGTCCTGGCAGGTCCGCTGGACCCGAACAACCGGATCTACTTCCTTTATCTTGCGACGTCGGTGTTCGCCGCTTTCTTCGTCTACAGGGCGGCCAGGAAGCGCAATGGAGAGGAATCGTTCCTGCGTTTCCTCTTCCCCAAACATGTCTGGCAGCATCCTTCGGCCTGGCTCGACCTGCGCTATTTCGTATTCCACTCGCTCATCGGGCATTTCCTCATGCTGGGGCTCACGGCGGGCGCAACGGTGGTGGCGTTCGAACTGGTCTCCGGCCGGCCCCTGATCGAGAGCGTACTGCGCGAGGAGAACGCCTTCTCCGCCACGGACATCGCGATAACCGCGGGCTACATGGTCGTGTCGATTGTCGTCGTCGACTTCGTCTCCTTCCTTGTCCACTACATGCAGCACAAGCTGCCGATCCTGTGGCAATTCCACAAAGTGCACCACAGCGCCGAGGTGATGCATCCGATCTCGAACTTCCGCGAGCATCCGGTCGACAACTTCCTCTACAAGCTGATGATCGGGCTCAGCTATGGCGCGGTCGGCGGCGCGGCGGTGAGCATGTTCGGCTACGTGCCGAGCGTTCCATCGCTCCTCGGCGTGCCGCTGCTGATGCTGGTCTTCAACCTGCTCGCCTACAACCTGCGCCATTCGCACATCTGGCTGCGCTGGCCGGGGCGCTGGTCGATGATCCTGCCGTCGCCGGCGCATCACCACATCCACCACTCCTGCCATCCCGACCACATCGACAAGAACTTCGCGTTCATGTTTCCGGTCTGGGACGTGCTCTTCAGGACCTACTGCATGCCCGCGGACAACCGGGACGTGAAGTTCGGCATTGGCGAAGGCAAGGCGGCGGAGCTGACCACCTGCCTCCATCTCTATGCCGTACCGTTCCGCGATGCCTGGCGGCTGATCCGCGAGGACCTGCGCCGGTTTCGCCAGCCGCGCGGCGCCTCGCCGGCGCCTGCGGACGCAGCTTCCTGACAAGGCGCACAAGCCCGATGAAAACGCCGCCCGGATTGGTCCGGGCGGCGTCTCTGTTTTCTGGCGTTTCGGGGAGGAATAATCCCTCTGTTGTCCGGCCTTACACGATGCCGGTGACGATTTCGTTCTTCTCGTTGAGCTTCACGACGGCAGGCGCGTGCTGCTTCGCGGTCTCCGGGTCCATCTGGGCCCAGGCGGCGATGATGACGCGGTCGCCGGTCTGGAAGTGGCGGGCGGCGGCGCCGTTGACGCCGATGGTCTTCGAACCGCGCGGCGCCTCGATGGCGTAGGTGGTGATGCGCGCGCCGTTGGTGATG
>DATBNA010000493.1:0-3876 GCA_036554545.1 Hyphomonadaceae bacterium | reverse complement strand
GATCGCACCCTCACCAAGGACCATGTCGTCACTGGCGATCGTCTCGAGATCTGGGACGACCTCCTGCCGGGCTTCGGTCTGCGCATCACCCATCGCGGCGTGAAATCCTTCTTCGTCTTCACGCGTCTGCACGGCCAACCGCTCCGCGTCACTCTCGGCGCCTACGCCAGCTAAACCGCATATGAGCACCTGACTGCATATCATCAGCTGCACGTCGATCGACGGTACGGGCTAACGAAAGACTGCTAGCGCGCACTTGTCAGTCGTTCCGGCCGCTCAACGCGAACGATCGAGTTTGGCCCAAAGGCGACGCCGCGCCTGGCATTGATTCCGCTCTTGCTGTCATGCCTTGCCGGCCTGATCGCCTCTCATTCGTGCGAGCATTGCCGTGAGGCGCGCAGCGGCGATCTTGGCGTTGGCGCCTGACAGCATCGTCGCGTGTGCGCCCGGCACAGGGATGGTGGTGAGAGTACGAGCATGCTTGCGCCAAATGTTTTCCAGCGTGGGCACGCCAGGTTCGCGATCCTCCGGAGAGAATAGCGTCAGCGTGCTTGGGTAGAAACCAGGGTGGTATTTTGCCGAGGCAAGCAGCGCGCTGGACGAGACCCTGAGAACGCTTGTGGTCTTGACGGTTGCAGGTTGACGCTTGCCGTTTGGCAGCTTGCCCGCGAGCAGCCGGCCCGCTCTGCGCCAGAGGATCGAAAGCCAGGAACGCAGAGGCCATTTCAGCGGGCTCATTAGCGTGTCGAAGAGCCCGACGAGGCCGACATCTTCGCCAGCAGAATGGAGAGTCTTGGCGATCTCGAAGGCGACAAGGCCGCCAAAGGAATAGCCGCAGAGATAATAGGGGCCGTTCGGCTGGCGCGATCTGATCTCGCGCAGGTAGTCGGCAGCCATTGCCTCGACCCGGGTGTGAGGAGGATCATTGCCCGCAAGACCACGCGCCTGGATGCCGAAGACAGGGCCGGGGTATGTCATTTGCCGGGCCATGGGGAGCATCTCGGTGACGTTGCCGCCGACGCCATGGATGAGGAAGACGGGCGGCAGCGCGTGGCCAGGCTTCAGCAGGACAAGGGGCGTATAGCGGCAGGCGCGGCCATCCCTCAGCGCATTGCAGAATGAGCCGAAGGAGGGCGCCTCGTTGATCAGCGTCACGGGAAGCTCGAGGCCAAGCGCCTGCTCGACCCCGAGCGTGAAGGCGATGGCCTGAAGTGAATCGCCGCCGGATTCGAAGAAGTCATCGTCCGCGCCCGAGACAGGCGTGTTCAGCACCTCCTGCCAGACCTGCGCGACCGTCCGTGAGACAGGATCGTCGTCGCCCGAGCCAGTCGATGTTGCGGCCGCGCACTCCTCCGCCGCCCGTGCTTCATCCATCGCCTGCAGGGCCTGGTTGTCGAGCTTGGAGCTGGGGAGGCGAGGGATTTCGGGAACGACATGGATGCGCGCAGGACGCATGGCGGGGGGCGCGGCGTCCAGGCCCGCCCTGATGTCGTCGAGCGCGCCGGACGGCGAGCCGGGCCGGAGGCAGAGATAGGCGACAATGATCGGGGCGCCGTGCGTTCCTGCGCGCCGCGCGACTGCGCCGACATCCTCGATGAAGGGCTGGCCGCGCAGGATGGCTTCGATCCCGTCCAGGTCGACGCGCGAGCCGCGGATCTTCACTTGCCGGTCGATGCGGCCGGCGCGTTCGAGTAGGCCGTCGGGACGCTGGCGGACGAGATCGCCGGTGCGGAACACGCGTGCGCCGGGCTCAGCGCCATGCTCGACGCCTTGCAGCCTGCACCGGCCGCCGGACCAGATGCCCAGCGAGACATAGCGGCTTTCCACGACGAGTTCGCCGAATTCGCCGGGCGGAACGGGGCCGCCGTGTTCGTCGACGATGGCGAGATGGTTTCCCGGAAGCGGATAGCCGATCGGGACGCGCGCATCGGCGCCGCGGAAGCGGTCGTCGACGAACCACTGCATCATCGGCGCTTCGGTGGCGGCGTAGATGAGCTGGACCTGGGCCTTCGGACCGAACCGCGCGCGGATCAGGTCGACATCATCCCACAACAGGGTGTCGCCGCCCACGCGGACGAGACGGACCGTTTCCGCCTGCTCTGGCGCCGCGGCCATCAGCGATCGCAACAGGGCGGGAAAGGCGAACAGGATGGTGACTGCGTCCTTGCGGATCACGCTGGTCATCTCGCGCGCGCCGGCGCGCTGGGGGTCCACCAGCCGGATACTGGCGCCGGACAACAGGGCTGTCAGCACATCGCGCACCCCGACAATGGCGCCGAGCGAGGCAAGCGTGAGGAACCGGTCGCTGGCGTTGATGTGCGCGGCGTTGATGGACTGGGCTGCACGCTGCAGCAGGTTGCGCTGGCTGTTGACGATGCCCTTGGGCCGGCCCGTGCTGCCGGAGGTGAACAGGATGCAGGCGGGATCGTCGACGCCGAGGGCTGCGGGACGCCAGCCGGGTCCTGCCGGTTGTGGCAGGGCGGCAAGCGCGATGATCCCTGCAGACGGGACTTCGATACCGTCCGGCGCGTCGCGTCCGGCAATGATCAGGGCGGGCCGGGCGTCTTCCAGCACCCTGGCGAGCCAGTCGCGCGGAGAGTGGGGATCGAAGACGATGAACGGCCGGCCGGCGGCGAGACAGGCCAGCATGGCGAGAGGCGCCATCGCGCATGCCGGCAGAAGTATCCCCACGGCGTCGCCCGGCCTTGTCCGCCCGGCGATGGTTTCGGCCAGCCCGGACAGCCCGCGCCACAGCTCGCCATAGGTGAGCGCGGCGGCGCCATCCAGGACGGCGACCTTGTCCGGCTGGCGCCGCGCCGTGGTCTCCAGAAGGTCGATGATCGGCCTCTCCAGGTCCTCGTCGCGAAACCTGGCGAAGCGCCGGTCTTCCGGCCCGTTCCAGTCGAGCGGCGAGGAGCTGTCGGCAAGCAACTTCCAACCCTCGGTTTCAGGCGAAGGGGCGATGGGCGGCGCGACGAACGATGCGGCGTGTTTCATGGCCTGTCTTTGCGAATGTATCACCGATGAGGTTTGAGGACTGCTCCCCTAGAGCTTGACCTCGGCGTCCAGCTCCATCGCCGTTATGAAGCCGTCCTTGTCGGCATCGCGGCGCCTGAAGGCGCCCTCCTGCGCGCCGGTTGCGCCGGTCGAGGTCATCAGCTTGCTGAACTCGGCAAGATCGAGCTTGCCGTCGCGGTTGACGTCGTTGGGCCTGAAGGCCTCCCTGCGGCGGATGTCGGTCCTGCGCTGGCCGGCGAGGATATTGGGAAGCGAGTAGTTTCCCTCATGGCAGCCGGAAGGGAACATGCGGAAGCCGGCTCGGTAGAGCGAGTACTCCGCCATCCACGGCGCCGCGTAGAGGGCCGGGTCCTCGATGGTGAACTGGTAGACCAGCTCGTCCTTCGAGACGCGGGTATAGCGTTCGATCACTTTCGAGGTCGGGTTCACCAGGAGCTCAGTCGGGAAGGTGAAGCGCGACGGGTTCCTGGGGTCGAAGCCGGTGGTCTCGATCACCAGCGTGTCGCCGTCCCAGCGGGCGATACCATCGCCCATCTGCGAGTGAACCAGCGGCGAGCGATGCGCGTCCGCGAAGCGAACGATGCGGGCTTCATCGCCATACTCGGTGTTGATGACGACGTGGTCGCGCGTCAGCACCATTTGGCGCGGATGCATCGGGCTGAGGAAGGCCAGCGGGGCCTCGCCGCCCATGCTGAGGCAGCGCTCGCCGAGCGAGCGGTCTTCCGGATTGTCGGATTTGGTGAGGCTGGGGGCCATGGCCGTCTTGCGCGCCTCGGGCGTGTAGGGAAGCTTGCCGTCGGCCGGCAGGACGATGAGGCGCGTGCGACGCTCGCCGCGGACTAGCGGGAAGCCCTGGAA
>DATBNA010000116.1:0-1969 GCA_036554545.1 Hyphomonadaceae bacterium | reverse complement strand
TTGTTCGTGTTCACGCTGCTGTACGCCCTGCGCGCGCTGAACCGCATGGAGGACACGGTGCAGCAATTCAGCGTGTTCACCGCGGGCCTGCTCGGCCTCGCGAGCCTGGTCATGTTCCTCTATCTGATCGACTATGCGGCGCGGCTGCTGCGGCCCGTTTCGATCGTCTGGCGTGTCGGCGAAAAAGGACTTCGCGTCATCGACGACATCTATCCGAAGCCGGCCGACGAACCCGGCAGAATACTGCAAACGCAGCGGCAGCTTAATCCTGTTCTGCGGACAGTGAACCATCAGGGTGCGTCGGGGATCATCCTCGCGGTGAACCTGAAGCGATTGATCGCCGAAGCCAGAAGAGTGGACGGCATCATCGAGATCGTGCCCCGCATTGGCGATTTCGTGGCCGTCGGCGACCCGCTGTTCCGGCTGCGCGGGGGCGCCGACAGGATCGATGACCGCATTCTCTGCGGCCAGGTCGCCTTCGGCCGTGAGCGCACGATCGAACAGGATACGACCTTCGCGTTCCGCGTCATTGTCGACATCGCCATCAAGGCGCTGTCCAAGGCCATCAACGATCCGACCACGGCGGTCCGGTCCATCGATCAGCTCCACCGCCTCTTGCGCACGGTGGGCAAGCGGCATCTCCATGATGACGAAGTCCACGACCGCGAAGGCAAACTGCGCGTCATACTTCATACTCCGGACTGGGAGGATTTCGTGCATCTCTCCTGCAACGAAATCCGCCTGTATGGCGCCGAGAATGCGCAGATCGCTCGGAGGCTGCGCGCGATGATCGAGAACCTCCTGCAGACGCTGCCGGAACGCCGCCGGCCGATCTTGCGGCAGGAACTCGACTTGTTGGATCGCACGCTGGAGAAGAGCTACGCGTTCCCCGAGGACCTGGCGCTCGCGCGCATTCCCGACTCGCAGGGGCTGGGAGGCGCGTAGAGGTTCGAGGTCACATTTCGCTCCCGTTCCCGGCGGGATTGCAGAGCAGCGGACAAGGAGCCGGCCCGTGCGCAAACTCATCATGGGAATCGTCGACTTCCGCGAACGGCTGCTGCCCCAGTACGCGGAACGTTTCCGCGAGCTGGCGCTGACCCAGGCGCCGGACGCGCTGTTCATCACCTGCTCCGACAGCCGCGTCGTCCCGGATCTCCTGGTCTCGACCGATCCGGGCGATCTCTTCACGATGCGCAATGTAGGCAATTTGATTCCGCCGGCGGCGCCCGATGGCATATCGGTCGGCGATCTCTCGGAAGCCAGCGCGATCGAGTATGCCGTCCTTGTGCTGAAGGTCTCGAGCATTGTCGTCTGCGGGCATTCCGAGTGCGGCGCGATGAAGGCGGTGCTGAGCCGCAATCCGAAGTTGGAGGCCCCCAATCTCGGCCGCTGGCTGAATCATGCCAATACGGCCGCGTTCCGCCTGGAGCATGAAGGAGCGCTGGATACCGCGCTGAAGCCGCACGATCAGCTGTCGCAACTCAATGTGCTGGTGCAGATCGAGCATCTCATGACCTATCCCATGGTCAGGGAAAGAGTCGCCGCCGGCACGCTGCACCTGACGGGTTGGTGGTTCGATATCGCGGCGGGCGAGATGTACGCCTATGAACGCGAGAGCCGGGCCTTCGAGATCATCGACCGGAAGGAAGCGGAGCGGCTGGTCAAGCGCTTGGGCGTGAGGTGAGGAACAGCCGCCGGGACTACTTCGTCAGGGCATCCCGGACGGCCAGATCCATCAGGTCGATCTCCTTGAAGGCCGACCGAAGTCTTTCGCGGATGACCGGATTCAGGCGGCGGATCTCGATCTTGTTTCCCGGCGCGAGGCCGCGACCGATATCCAGCAATTGCTGCTCAAGGATCACCGACAGGAAAAGCTCCTGGGCGTCGCGAAACAGCAGCCCGTCGCGCGGCTCCAGCGCACCTGCCTCGACCGCTCCGGCGAGCCGTTCCGCCGTCGACAGCGCCGCGA
>DATBNA010000058.1:0-3703 GCA_036554545.1 Hyphomonadaceae bacterium | reverse complement strand
GCCCGCGCGCGCGAAGACGAGCCGGCGCGACGTCCTGCTCCGGCCGCTTCGCGTCCCAAGACCGGCGTCGGCGGCGCTTCCACATAGAGACATGCTCCGGTCGCGGGAACTCCATTGTAAACTCAGGGATAATTCTGCTGCGTCCAGTCCAGCGGGGGCGGCCGCCCGCGACGCCTGTTCAGTTCGAGTTCATCCGCCGGTCGACAATGTGCCTCGGGGACGCATTGCAGGTGTTTGCATGCAGATAGACCCAGCCATTCTTCGAGCGACCGCCGAAATCCCGTCCTGTCCCGATTGCGGCGGCAAGCACTACGCAGCGGATAACCGGATGGAGGACGGCGACCTTACCTGTCAGTCCCTCATCTGCGTCGACTGCGGGTTTGACATTCTCGGCGCTTACCGCGACGCGCACGCCACCAAACACAGAGCGCCGCACTGACGCGGGATCGGTGAAGGCCGGTCCATGAGTGACGCCGCGCCGGTGCGAGGCCCCGGGAGAGGTCGGGACTCGCTAGGGTTAATTGCCTGAGGTATAAGGAGGGCGGGCAAACTGGGGTTTGGCATGCGAATGCCGATACAGGAATTGCTACTGCGCGTGGCGGTTTACGCAGTAGCCTTCTGCGCTCTGGCGTGGCTGGCGGTTACGTCTCTTCCGTAGCGCCGGGCATGACGTCGAGAGGGAACCCCGCTCCTGGCGGAGCGGCGATGGCCTGCGGCCTGCCGTCCAGTGCGGAAATCCTTCAGCGCAGTAATTTTTCCATAAGCCCGGCGTCCCACGAGGCGCCATCGGGCCGCCGCCAGTCGCGCGGCGCGCCTGCCTCGGTGAATCGGTGCTTGCGACAGAGAGCGATGGCCAGAGCGTTGTTCGCGTAGACCGTGAGCTCGACCACCGGCGACGCGCTGGTCATCAAGCGCGGCATGCATCGGCCAGTTGCTGTCGAGGGATCGAAAGGTGGAAGGGCAATGCGGCCAAGTTAGGCGCGTTCGGCTGCCGCTGCTTCGCACGCCGCACGCCGGCCCGGTATTATCTCTTCGGTGATGTAGACGATGTCCGCCACGGCTTCGTCTCTCACGCTTGTGCAGAAAAATCATCGACCGCTGCACATGTGCAGTATTCAGTTAACCATGCGCGTGATAAAAAATTCGCACTCTGTTGTGGGGACGCAGATGACCACCGTCGCCTTCAAGATTTCACTGCAACTTGCGCACAAGCCCTCGGAAGCGGGTGTCGCCCAGCTCAGGGCCGATGTGAAGCGCTATCTCTCGCACATGCTCGACGTCGCGCAGATCGACGGCGCCGAAATCGAGAAATCGGATGTCTTCATCGTCCCTCCACGGCGGAAAGCCGGTCCGTCCGGCGTGACGCGAAGCGCGCAGGGTCTGGGCCGCGACTGCATCTGAAATCGTGACGAACGAACGCGCGCAGCCTCAGGGCTGCGGTCGGCGGCCCCAGTCTTCGCGGGGGCGGAGGAGGCGGGCGTTGTCGGCGCGGATGGAGTGGAAGTGGCGCCAGACGCCGATGCCGATGAAGAAGAGGCCGCCGACGATGGCGGCGATGGCGAACCAGAAGATCTCGGCGGAGATTGCGACGGCGTTGAGGTCGCCGGCGGCGAGGGAGAAAACGCCGAGGACCGAGACGATGACGAGTCCGACGCCTAACAGGCCCGCGCCAAGCGTAAACATGCACGTCCCTCCACTGACGCGATCGTAGGAAGAAGATCGCCGGCGCTCAATCGTTCTCGCGAGCGGCGCGAAAGAAAGTCATAGCGGTATCGAGACGAAACCCGCCGGAGTCAGCCGCGCATCGCTGCGGCAATCGCCGCGTCGATCTCTTTCAGCGTCTTGCTGCCCGAGTAGCGGCCGAAGGCCTTCGTTGCGCGGCCGGCGCGGTCGAACACGTAGAGGCGCGGCAGCGTGATCGGCATGAGGCCGCCGAAGGCTGTGTAGACAGGCTCAGGCTCGCCACGCAGCTGCGCGTAGTTCACGCGGCCCTTCTTCATGAAGCTGGCGATCTTCTGCTCGTCGCGGTTGCGCTCGACATTGATGCCGATGATGTCGAGCGCAGCAGGCGCATGGGCTGTACGCGTCTTCGAAAGATGCTGCGCTTCCTGGATGCAGGGGCCGCACCACGTCGCCCACAGGCTGATCACCGCGGCGCGGCCGGGCGCAAGTTCGGCGCCGAGCGTCGTAGCGGCGCCATCGGGCCTTGTGAGCGCGAGCGCCGAAAGGTCGGCAAGCGCCGGCGGAAGCGGCAGGTGATCCTCTTTTGCCAAAGCCGGCGGCGCAAGGCTGGCCGCCCCGCCCGCGAGCATCAGAAACCGCCGTGTAATCATGGCCCGTCCCTCGTCCCGGCCTGATTATCTGAATAGTCAGCTGAACGCGGCCTGAACAGGGCGGCTCAGCCTTCCGGAAGCCAGACTTCGCGGAGGTAGTAGGGAGTCTCCGTGACGGTGATGAGCCGCTCGCTGCCGTCAAACAACTTCGCAAGGCGCGGGCCGGCGGCTTTGAGGGTTGCGGTCTCCAGGCGGCTCCTGTCGGCAGGGGTCGAGATGGGATCGCTGCCGCTTTCGGTCTTGTAGATGCGATAGAAGTCCGGCGTCTTCGCGGAGTAGACGCGAACGCCGGCTTCGGGCGAGCGCGAGCGGGAAACGGCGCCGCGCGAATAGCGCACGAGGATGTCGAGGGCGCCGCCTTCCACGGTTTTCACCGACCATTGCAGTTCGCTCTTCGGCTTGTCGTCGGCGCCGGTCACTGTTGTCGAGCGCGTCTCGAAGGTTGCGGGGATGGAGACGCCATAGGGGCCGGGCGTCGCGCGCTCGGGCGAGAGGGTGAGGATGACGAAGGTGCGCGTCTCCTTTGCGGCGTTGCTGGCCGATGAGGTGAAGATCACATCGCGCGTGCGGCCGCCGGCGATCGGCCTGGCCTGCGCATCCTGGTAGAGCGCGCGGTCGGTGAGCGTGACCGAGAGGTTCGGCGTATCAGGTCCGCGATCGTTGAGCGTCCAGCCGGAAGGGAGCAGGGCCTGTATCGCGTCACTCGCCACGCGATAGCCGAGCGTGAGGCGGGCCTCGGCGCTGCGGGAGTTCAGCGTGTCGGCGAACGCCGCCGGGACCAGGGCGATCGCCACGGCGAGGCCGGCGAGAAAGCGGCGCATGAATGTCTCCCCTCGTGTCTTCACGGCGAGGGTGATGGCGCGGCGGTGTTTGTCAATCAGTGGAACATCATCAGCAGGATGGCGAGCGCGGCCATGACGGCGGTGAAAAGGGAGAAGGCGAGAAGCTCGCGCATGTTGTCGCTGAGGCGCCGCATGGCGTCGGCGGCGACTTCGAGGCCAAGCGGATCGCGTGGGTCGAGCATGGCTATTGCTGCGGGTTCGCTTCGTACTCGGCTGCCGTTATGAGGCCATCGCCATTGTCGTCGACCTGCCGGAACAGGCTGTCGAACATCTGCAAAAAGCCGATCCTGTCGAGCATCGACCCGTATTCGGAGTGATCGAGCTGCCCGTCGCCGTTGCGGTCGATAGCCTTGAACGAGGACTTCAGCTGCTCGGGCGTCTGCCGAAGGATCGGCCCGTACATGAAGCCGCTCACCTTGCCGTCCGGACCGAGGCCGATCGAGATGTTGCGCGAGTTGTACTCGAAGACAGCGAGATAGGTGTCGCCGAGGCCGTTGAGGCCGGATCCCTGGAAGGTAAGCGACTTCA
>DATBNA010000049.1:0-8252 GCA_036554545.1 Hyphomonadaceae bacterium | reverse complement strand
TCGCCTGCCGGAAGACGCGGCGCAGACGCTGAAGAACCGGAAGCCGCCTGCCTGGGTCTATATCACCACGCCGCTCGACCGGGCATCGTCTACCGAACTGCGCGCCATCATGATGGCGAATGCGCTGCCGCCCGTGTGATCCTAGCGTCTCAGCGGGAGCAGCGCCCTGAGCCGCGGCTCCCGCAGCCACAATCCGCCCCACACGAAGAGGCCGAGATAGACGCCGAACAGCACGTGGCTGAACTGCGGACTGCCGACGCGCACATGCGTCGCCACCGCGCCGCCAAGATAGGCCGTCAGCAACACAGCCCCGAGCACCGCCGTCTGCGGAACAGCGTAGAGAAAGGTGCAGGCCAGCAACGTCACTCCCAGCGGCAGCGCGGTCTCCTCTGCCCAGCCCAGCTCCAGCCCGGTCGATTTCACGATGTCGAGCTGCATTAGCTTCATCGTGAAATCCATGGCGAGGAAAGCGATGACCAGTCCGGACAGCACGAAGCCTGCCCACTTCACCCATTTTGGTCCGGCTGCCGCGTCGGCTGTCATCTTCCGCTCCTGAGTGACTTACTGCTGTGTCGGCTGCTGCGCAGGTTGCGGCGCCATCGACGGCGGCGCCGGCGGCGGATCGATGAACTTGGCTGCCATCTCGCCGAACATTTTGCCCTGCATCATCAGCACGCCCATGTGCGACGTGCCCGGCAGGATGGCGAGCTGGTCGTCCGGCACAGGCGTTCCCATGTCGCCCGGCTTGCCACCGCCGACGAGGCGGAACATCTCGATGGCGTGCTCCGGCTTCACGATGTCCTGGTCGCCGATCACCAGCAGCACCGGCGCCTGGATCCCGGCAATGTCCTTCGCAGACCAGTCCGGCGGCGGGTTGTCGAGCGCCTTCAGCTTCATGACGAACTCGGGAAACCTGTCCGGTGTCGGGGAAAATTTCTTGTACTCGGTCTCCATAGGGGAGCCGGCGAACATCTCGGGTGAGATGCTGGGGAACATCGCCAGCACTTCGGGATAGAGGCCCGATGCGAGATAGCTGGCAGAGGCAGAAACGATCCGCTTCACTTTCTGCGG
This sequence comes from Hyphomonadaceae bacterium, assembly GCA_036554545.1. Classification (GTDB taxonomy): domain Bacteria; phylum Pseudomonadota; class Alphaproteobacteria; order Caulobacterales; family Hyphomonadaceae; genus UBA7672. Next base: position 7,181 of record DATBNA010000049.1, on the reverse strand, counting down.
ATGACGGATGCCCATCTGCAGCGCCGTGCCGCCGCCCATGGAATAGCCGACGATATCTGCCTGTGCGACGCCGAGCGTAGCCATCATCGCCGAGACATCGTCCGCCATCGCCTCGTAGGTGATCCGGCGATCGATGTCGGCCGTGTGCGCGTGGCCCTGCATTTCCGGCACGATCACCTTGCGGGACTTCGCCAGCACTTCCCACGCCGGTTTCATCGACTCCGCCGACATGTAGGCGCCGTGCAGCAGGATCACCGGTTCGCCCTGCCCGTGCACCTCATAGTACATCCTGAGGCCGTTGACTTCGGCATAGCCGGTCTGCGCCTCGGGCGAGGTCGTTGTCTGGGCGGCCGGATCGGTCGTCGTCAGCAGATCCTTCTCGTCGTTGCCGCAGCTTGCAGCAGTCACCGCCATGGCGATCACGGACATGATTGTCAGACCCAGCTTTGGCATTGTGCTTCTCCTGCCTTTTCTTCTTCGCTGCGTAGCCGTTCAGAGCGTTTTCGCCAGCTCTTCGAGCTGCTTCGCGCAGATCGTCCAGCCGGGGATGAAACCCATCTGCTCGTGCTGCGCCTTGGCTTCTTCCGTCCAGTGACGGGCGGTGGCGCGATAGCGGGTCTTGCCGGGGCCAGCATCCTCGAACTCGACGATTGCTACGAAGAAAGGGGCACCGTCCTTGGGAACCCAGTTGCCAGTGAAAGCGTCGGTAAACACGATCTTCCGGTTAGGGACGATCTCGAGCCACTGGCCCGGGTTCGGGAAATCCTGGCCTTCAGGCGAGCGCATCGTCACGCTCGTGGCGCCGCCGGGGCGAACGTCCGTGACGGCGTGGACCGTGGTCCAAGGCTTGGGCGCGAACCATTTCTTCATCAGCTCGGGCTCGGTCCAGCCGCGATAGAGTTTTTCCTTGGGCGCATCGAGGATGAGTTCGAACGAGATCTCGTGTTTCGGGGCGGTCATGAGGTTTCTCTTTTTTTGAGTTGGTGTTTGTGTTTCGGGGAGGCGAGTTCAGTACGGCTGCACGTGCGCCGGATCCATGTAGATGACTTCCCAGTGGTGGCCGTCGAGGTCCTCGAAAACCCGCTGCTGCATGAAGCCATAGTCCGCCGGCGGACGCGTTTCCTTGCCGCCGGCCTTGATAGCGGCGTCGACGATGCGGCTCACTTCTTCCTTGCTGTCGACGCCAAGCGCGATCAGGACTTCCGCGCTCTTGCGCGCATCAACGACCTCTTTCGGGCAGAATTCCTTGAACTTGGCGTGGGTCAGCAGCATGCAGAAGATGTTGCCGCCGAGCACGACGCTCGAAGCCGTCTCGTCAGTAAACTGCTGGTTGATCGTCCCGCCGATCGCCTCGAAGAATTTCTTGGACTTCTCGAGGTCCTTCACGGGGAGGTTGATGAAGATGTTGCTGATCATGGCGGGGCGTCCTTCGGTTCTGTCTTCGTTATGAACCTAGGACGGACGACCCCGCCCGGTCCCGACACCCGCCTCAAATTTTCGAAAAAAACCCGACTACACGGGGATTCAGGCCCGCTTGGCCTTCTCGCTGTCGGCGATCAGCCGGTCGATATGCATCCGGATGTGAGCGGCTTCCGCTGCTGTGTTCGCCAGCGAGATCGCCTTGTCGAAAGCAATGCGCGCTTCCTTGCCCTGGCCGAGCTGCAGCAGCAGGCCGCCACGTGCGCCGTGAAAATGAAAATATCCCGAGAGCTTGGCTTCGAGCGGCTCGATCATGTCGAGCGCGGCCTGCGGGCCTTTTGTCTTCGAGACAGCGATGGCCCGGTTGAGCGTCACTACCGGCGATGGCGTCAACCGCTCCAGCGTGGCGTAAAGCGCATCGATCCCCTTCCAGTCCGTCTCTTCGAACGTTGTGGCGCGCGCATGCAGGGCCGCGATCGCGGCCTGCACCAGATACTGGCCGGTCCTCTGGTGGCGCACGGCCTTCTCGACCAGCACGACGCCTTCCTGGATCAGCTTCGATCGCCAGCGCCCGCGGTCCTGGTCTTCGAGGAGGACGATGTCCCCTTTTGCATCGAACCGCGCTTCCGAACGCGAATGCTGCAGCAGCATCAGCGCCAGCAGCCCCATCGCCTCTGGCTCGTTGGAAAACATCCTCAGCAGCAGGCGGCCCAGCCGGATCGCCTCCTCCGCAAGATCTCCGCGCGGATCGTTGGGTCCGGCGGAATAGCCCTCGTTGAACACGAGGTAGATCATCGCCATCACGGCGGAGAAACGCTCCGACCTCTCGACGGCGCCCGGCGTCTCGAACGGCACGCCGGCGTCCGCCACTTTTGCTTTCGCCCGCGTGATCCGTTGTTCCATCGCCGCTTCGCTGACCAGGAAAGCGCGGGCAATCTGCTTCACCGACAGGCCGGAAACCACGCGCAGCGCCATGGCGATCTGCTGCGTCGCGGGCAGGTCCGGATGGCAGCAGATGAAGAGCAGCCGAAGCACGTCATCGCGGTACTGGCTGTCGTCAAGCCTCTCCGCCATCGGCGTTTCAGCGTCGTCGAGGTCCGAGACCTGGTCTTCCGCCGGCATGGCGACCTGTTTCGAGCGCTTACGCACGCCGTCCAGCGCCGCATTGCGCCCGACCATGATCAGCCACGACGTTGCGTCGCGCGGCGGACCGTTGACCGCCCAATTCTTCAGCGCCTTGAGGCATGCCTCCTGGTAGGCCTCTTCCGCCGTATCGAGGTCGCGGAAATAGCGCAGCAGCGCCGCGACCGCCTGGGGTCGCGCGGAAACAAGAGCCGCATCGATCCAGGCAAGATCCGTCACTTCGCGACTTCCCTGGACTGCGCGTATTGGCGCTCGGTTTCATACGGGCCCGGAATCGGCGTGCCCGGGTTGTAGAGATGGATGGGCCGAAGCTCGTAGGCCCCGCCCGGATTGGCCTTGGCGAGGTCGCGCGCGAATTCGAGACCTTCCTCGAGGTTCACGACATCGATGATGTAGAAGCCGAGCAGCGCTTCTTTCGTTTCGGCATAGGGACCGTCGATCACAAGGTCCTTCGCCTTGTGGAGGGTGGTGGCCGCCGAGGTCGGCAGCAGCCGGATCGAAGGCTTCAGCTTTCCGGCCTTCTCCCACTTGTCATGGGCCTTGTGCAGCGCGGTCATCACCGCGTCGTCCTGCTCCTTGGACCAGCCGCAGACCATCTGTTCGTCGTTGTAGCAAAGGACGGCGTACATCATCAGGCGTACCTCTCCATGGCCTAGGACGCCTGAGGATAGCCCGGTCCGACATGCATCGGCAAAAAACTGCAGGAGACCCAAGACACAACTGTGGCGCTCCCTGTCCGTCGGGAGGAAACGGACAGGGAGCGCCCGGTGTGGGCCATGGCGACGGAGGGGGCGCCGCGCCGGCCCGGCGGCCTTTGTTGTTATGTTCTGGCGGCCGCCATTCTGTTTAACCGTCCAGGTCAGCCATCAACGTCCCATCCCAGGGCAACCCGGCCCGTGTAGCGGAGCTGCGGCTTCTCCTGCAGCGGATGGAAACGCGCGGCCTGCACGTCACGGAACGCACGCTCCAGGCCGGCGTCGCGATAGAAGGACGCCCCGCCGGCGACCTCCATCGCGCGTTCGACCGTCCTGATCGCGCCCTGGCCTGCGAGCTGCCGGCCGATCATGGTCCGGCTGGTCGTGTCCGGACCCGGCTGGCCGGTCTCGGCGTTGGCGATCATGTCGGCGAGAGCCAGCGCTGCGCCTGCAAACGCATTCTCCATTTCGCCGGCGAGGTAGGCGAGGTTGCCGTCATCGGTCTTCTTCCTCGCCATACCCAGCGCCTTGGCGCGTGCGCCTTCGGCAACGCCGACATACGCGGAATAGATGATCGGAAAAGCGATCATGCTGATCGTGTGGAACAGCATGTGCCACTTGCCCTGCACTCGGCGGCCCGCGATGCCGGCGTCTGCAACAAACACATCCTTCAGCTCGATGTCGTGCGAGCCCGTCCCGCGCATGCCCATCACGCGCCAGGTGTCGAGAACGGTGACGCCCTTGGCTTTCAGCGGCACGCCGAAGTGGAGCACCGTCGGACCGGCCTGCGGATCCTCATAGACCGCACTGGTCATCAGCATGTCGCCCATCGGGCAGCCGCTGGAGAAGATCTTGCGCGCGGTGATCAGGAAACCGCCTTCGGTCTTCACGGCAGTCCCGGCGCTCTTCAGCCAGTCGGACCCGCCGCTCGACACCAGGATGAGATTCTCGGCGGCGACGCGCTTCAGCAGCCCGTCGGTCGGCGCGTTCTGGTGCTTCCACCGCCATGCCGCCGTCGCGACGAGATGCGTGTGCATGGAGAAGGCAAGCGCCGTTGATCCGCACGCCTGCGCCAGTCGCCGGATCGCGCCGCAGATATCGGCCACGCCGGCCCCGCCGCCGCCGAATTCCGTCGGCACGCAGGCCTTAAAGAAGCCGGCGTCTTTCAGCTTCCGATAGCCATTGACGACGAAACTTTCGTCCGCGTCATGCCTTGCGGCCAGTGGGGCTATTTCCGACGCGATCGCGTCCGCAGCCGCCAGCCAGTCGCGCTTGTCTGTTTGCGGTCTTGTTCTTACGTCGATTGACATTGTCACACCTGCGATCTGGAGTCCCAGTCCGCGGACGTTATTGCAGACCTCCGCCGATCGCCTCCAGTTCAGGAACTGAACTGCTCCTGGTACAGAAACTGTACTATGAATCGGCGGCCTGCCGCCGTAGTTTTGGCGCAGACATTGGGGAGACGCCCATGCTGGGCAGCTACAGGCAATTCTGTCCGGTCGCGATGGCGGCCGAAATCCTCTGCACCCGCTGGACCGTGCTGGTCCTGCGCGAACTCGTGTCGGGCTCGACGCGCTTCAACGACCTGCGCCGTGGCGTGCCGCGCATGTCGCCCGCCCTGCTGTCGCAGCGCCTGAAGGAGCTTGAAGCCGCAGGCGTAGTACGGCGCGCCGCCGTCCCGAAGGAGCCCGGCGTCTACGAATACCATCTCACCGCTTCCGGAAAGGAACTCGAGCCCCTCATCATGGCCTTCGGCGTCTGGGGCACGCGCTGGATCAAGTCGCGGCTCTCGCTGCAGCACCTCGATGCGCAGCTCCTGATGTGGGACATGCGCCGCAACCTCGAGCCGACGCCCATGCCCCAGAAGCGCAGCGTCATCCATTTCCAGTATCCCGAGCAGCCGCCCGCCCAGCGCACCTGGTGGCTGCTGGTCGAGCCGGATTCCGGCGCCGATCTCTGCTCGATCGATCCCGGCTTCGATGTCGACCTCTATGTATCGAGTGACCTCAAGACCATGACGGCGATCTGGATGGGCCTCGACACCGTGCGCAGCGCGGTGAGCGCCAAGCGCCTCATGCTCACTGGCGACCGCAAGCTCGCCTCCAGCATGCAGACGTGGCTCGGTCTCAGCCCGTTCGCGAAGGAACGCAGCCTCGTCGGCTGAGCAGGCGTCAAAAGGTTCCCGAGGCCCGGATCGAAAACACCTGCGTCCCTTCCGGGCCGCCTTTCTGCTTGCGATCCTCGGTGCGCAGCACCACGCCCGTTGAGCGCGGCGCCGCGGCCGGATTGAGCGGATCGGCCTGATAGAAGGTCCGGACGCGGAATTCTTCGGGATGGAAGATGTTCGTGGCCCCGACGCGCAGGGTCACTCCCTTGATGACGCCTGTCGACTCGACGAACAGGTCAATGCGGTCACCCGGCCGGTCATACGAGATGTCCTCGACGCGCTTGAATTCCCGGCGGTCGGAGAGTCGCGCCGCGCTGGCCCCCCAGGCCGCGTTCAGCGCGGGCAGCTCCTGCCGGAAGGAGAGGTTGTAGCTCCACTCATTCTCATTGGAGAACCGGCGCTTCTGGCCGGTGACGCCATCGGTCACCTCGGTTTCCTGCCACATGCCGGAGAAGCGGATTTCGGCATTGGGAATGAGCGGGGACAGCGGCGCGGCGCCGCGAACCTCGACCCCATCGCGCGTACCGTCGCCCAGATTGCCATAGGCGTCGTTGGTCCCGATCACTACCAGGTCCTGCACGTCCTCGACTTCGTCGTGGAACAGGGCGAGCGTCAGCGCGCCGCGCCGGCCGAAGCGTTTCTCCCACTCGATCCGCGCCTTCCAGGTCTTCTCAGGCTCGAGGTCGGGGTTGCCGATGATGGAGAAGGCGTCGACCACATTGATGGACGAGGCGAATTGCGCGAAGTCGAGCTGGGCGATGTCGCGCACGATGCTGGCGCGGAGCTGGTCGGTCGGGCCTGCCTGCCAGGTGAGAATGGCGCGCGGCTTGGGATAGCTGAACTCGCGCTCCTTTTCCTCATCGCCTGTCTGCGTGATGCGCGAAGCCTCGAAGATGAAGCCGGTTTCGAGCGTGAGCTGTGGCAGGATCTTCCAGACATCGGTGACGAAAGGCTCGATGCGCTCTTCCTCAACGCGCGCGTCGGACACCGGCAGCGGCTGCGGTACAGGTCCCGATCCGTTGTTGTTGAAGATGTCGAGCGTGGTGTCGCGATAGTTGAAGGCGCCTTCGATGCCGACATCCACCGTATGCGCCGGGTTCGGCCGCCATGTCAGGAAACCTCGCGCCACGCGCTCGCCGGCCTCGGTCGTGCGGTTGAGTGTCTGCATGTTGGCGAGCCCGCCGGGACCCGGCCCCGTCGGCGTGAAGATGTGGAAGATATCGTCCTGGTCGACGTTGGCCTGCGTCACCAGACCGATCAGCTTCGCCGACAGCTCCGGCGAGAAGCGATGCTCCCAGTCCGCGCCGATTTCGGCGGTGTAGTTGCTGGCGTAGTCGGACTCCCCGAACGTCCCCTGCGCGAAAGCGGCTGCCGGCGTGCGCGTGATCGACGCGATGTTCTGCGTGTTCCAGGTGGGCGCCGCCTGTGCGTTGAGGCTCACCGTATCGCGCGCCGTCGGCCGCCATTTCAGCACGCCGGATCCCTGCAGGCCGATATTGTTCGGCTGGCCGAACACTTCGCGATAGCTGGTCAGTACGCCAGCCGCATTGCGCACGGCCTCGACGCTCTCGACCCGCCCGCGCAGGTTCGGCGTCTGCAGGTCGAGCGTCAGTTCGGCATTGTCACCCAGTGCAAATGTCTTGGTGAGCTGGAACTGCCAGCCGAGCCGTTCCGAGTACTGGATGTCCCGCAGGTCCGCGACCCAGGTGGTCGGTGAGCTGCCCTGCTTCGCCTGCTTGAGGATCACGTTCACGAGC
>DATBNA010000007.1:0-6051 GCA_036554545.1 Hyphomonadaceae bacterium | reverse complement strand
GGCTCGGCGCCGATGCTGACGGCTATCGCCGCATCGTTTGTGCTGGGCGAGCATCTTTCGCCGGTCGCCATCGCCGGCCTGGTCATCGCCAGCCTTGCGACGGCGATGTTCGCCCTGCCCGAGAAGGATTTCGGCGGGTCGCGGCGCGTACGGAATTCGGCGCTGCTCTGGGCCGTCGCCACCGGGGCGTGCGTTGCGGTCTACAACGTGATCGACGCGCAGGGCGTGCGCTCGGGCCCGTCGCAGTGGAGCTTCATCGTCTGGCTGTTTGTGCTCGACTGGATCGGCATCAACACCATCGCGCTCATCACGCGCGGACCGAAGCAGTTCATCACCGGCGCACGTGCGGCCCTGTGGCCGGGCATCGGCGCGGGCGTCTGTTCGCTGGTCTCGTTCTCCATGGCGCTTTACGGATTTTCCGTAGCGCCGGTCGCGTACATGTCGGCGATGCGGGAGACGGCGGTGGTCTTCGCCGCCATCATGGGCTGGTGGTTCCTGCGTGAGGGTTTTGGCGCGCGCCGGACATTCGCCGCCATCGTCATGGCCGGCGGCCTCACCCTCCTGCAGTTTGGTTGATCGCCACGCTTGTTCAGCCGGCCAGCGGGCGCCATGGCGGGAATATGCCTTTCGGCGGCAAATTGCCGAAAAATCATGGCCGCGCCCCGTCACGACAGATACGGCGCAGCAGTTTGCGTGCCGGCGGCGTTTGACCCCTGCCCTGTTCGCCCGCTAAGTCAGCGCGATGACCGACACCGCATCCGAGCCCGCGCCGAAACCGACCAAGGCGATCCCGAAAGGCGCAGGGAATATCTGGACCGATATCGGCCCGGTGCTGGCGTTCGTGCTCGTCTACAACGGCGTCCTGCAGTTTCCCGAGAACAATGGCGCGCTGTCCAAGGAGAATGCGATCTTCTGGGGAACGGGCGTCTTCATGGTGGGCGTCGCCGCCGCTATCGGCTGGACACTGATGAAAGGCCGGAAACTGCCGCCCATGCTCATTATCACCGGCGTGGTGGTGATGGTGTTTGGCGGGCTGACGTTGTGGCTGCAGGACAGGCAGTTTGCCTATTACAAGCCGACGATCATCAATTTGCTGTTCTGCGTCACCATTCTCGGCAGCCTCGCCATCGGACGGAACATCTGGAAAACGGCGTTCGACCACGCCTTCCGGATGTCGGACAGGGCGTGGACGATCTTCGCTTTGCGGTGGGCGGCCTTCTATGCCGCGCTCGCCGTGCTCAACGAGATCATCTGGCGCAACTTCTCGGAAGCGTTCTGGGCCAACTCCAAGATCTTCCTCTCGATCCCGCTGGCGATCGGCTTCATGGCGATCAATCTGCCCTTCCTGATGAAGCACGCCATAGAGCCGCCGGAAGAGAACGAGGAGAACAAGGCCGGCGATGCCGCCTGATCGCTACTCTGCAGCGTCCTGGCCGCCATAGTTGAGCGGGCGCTTCGCCGCCATCGGACCAGCGGCAAGTATGCGTGCGCGGCCGACCCAGTCGTCGCGCAGGATGCGGCCGCGGAAGTGCATCAGCTTGGTTTCGACCCAGGCGATGTCTTCAGGCGTCCATTCGGCGACCTGCCAGTAGTAGAAGACGCCGATCTCGTTGAGCAGGGCTTCCAGCATCGGCCCGACGCCGCCGATCTGTTCGAGATCGTCGGGCTGGCCGAAGGCAGGCTCCTGCAGGAGGTTCGCCTGGTCGGCCGGGCGGCGGAACGGGTTGATCGGGTCGATGTCGCGCGGCGGACGCAGCGGCGGGGGCATCGCCGGCTCGTCGGTCGCGACCGTGCTGTGCAACGCTGCCGGCTCGGCACGCGATGCCGCGCCATCCATGCGGGAGCGCAGCATGTGGTGCACGGCGGCAAGGCCGTATTCGATGGCAGTCAGCCGGTTTTCCGTTGCCTCGATATCGAGGCGGCGGTCGATGGAATTAACGACGCCGAGCACGGGCGAAAGGTCCGGCTCGGGGATGGACTGCAGCGCTTCCTGCAGTGCGGCGAGGCGCGTTTCGATCGGCTCGAGGTGGGCGCGGCTGCGCTGCTGCTCCTGCACGGCCGCGAGCGCGGTCTGGATGGCGAAGAAGCGGTTGTGGATCGGTCCGAGGTCGAGCGGCGGCTTGTCCAGCGCGGCGATGGCGCGTTCGAGCGCCACCAGCGATGAGTGCAGCGGCTGCAGATCGACAGATTGTGGAAGAGGAATGGCGCCGATGGCGCGCTCGATCGCGCTAAGGCGAAGATTCATCCCGTCGGCTTCGATCTTGCGCGCGGAGTCGAGCAGGTCGGCGGTTTCATCCAGCTTGGCCTCAAGCCGTGCGATACGGCCTTCGACCGGGCCAAGCTTGCCGCCGATCGCGAGATCGAGGCTGGCGATGCCGCTGTGAACCGGGCCAAGGTCGACTTCGGGAATGTTGAGCGAGCGCACGCGTTCTTCGAGCAGCGTCAGACGGTCGCCAACCGGGGCGAGCTTCTCCTGCATCGGCAGGATGTTGGCGGTGCGCAGGTCGAGCACGATGCGTTCGAGCCGCGCCAACCGGTCGTTTACCGACGAGAGATCCGTCGGCTTGATCGCCGCGATCGAGGCGCCGAGCGTCGAGACGCCAGCCTTGAGCTCATCACGTGTCGGCAGGTTGGCGAGATCGTCCAGCCGACTCATCCGCGAGAGCATCTCCTCATGACTGTCGGTCACGTCTTCATAGCGGCGCTTCATCCACCACCAGGCGAGCATGGCGCCGAAAAGCGCAGCGAGGAGAAGGAGAATGAAGATCTGGAGGAGAAGGAACCACATGTTTGGGCTCTAGAGAGGCATCTGGATCGGAAACTGGACAGGCATCAGGTTGGCGGCGGAACCACGCGGACTTCGATACGGCGGTTGCGCGCACGGCCCGTCTCGTCGCTGTTGTCGGCGATGGGACGGGCGGCGCCGTAGCCGTCGGCGGAAATGCGGCCGGGGTCGATGCCGCGCTGGATCAGGGCGTCGCGCACGGCGTTGGCGCGGCGGCGGCTGAGGTCGGCATTCATCCGGGCTGACCCGGCGTTGTCGGTGTGCCCCTCAATGTGCAGCACCCCCGGGCATGTCGAGGCGATGCGGACGATGCCGTCGATCAGATGTGCGTTGGCGGGCCGGACCGTGGCGCTCGACTTGTCGAACTCGATCGTGGAACCGGCAAGCAACGCCGACATGAACGCTTCGCAGGCCGCGGGGCTCGATGCAGCCGCTCGACCAGGCGCAGGTTGCGGAACAGCGGACGGACTTGCCGGGACGGCGTCCGAGATCGCCGACCTGGCGGCCCCATCCGCCGGGTCGCCCCAGTCGAATTGCTCCGTCACACGGGTCGCCGGCGTCGCCGGCCCAAGGAAGGTCGCCGCACGCGCTTTCTGGACGGCGTCGAGCGCGATGATCGCAGCCTCACGCGATGGAGGGGCGCCTTCAAGCACCACCCACTGGCCAGAAACAATGGGTGTCGCCCATGTCGCACCAACGTCAGACAACGCCTGTCTCGCAGCCTTTTCGGTCGGGTCCTGCACCCAGCCAAAGGCGACCGGCCCCAGCGCAAACACAAAAACAAGGAGTAGTCCGACCAGCGGCGCGATCCCAAAGGGCATGAGAGGCAATTGCGGGACGGCAGCCCGGCGTACGAGCCGGCTGAACCGTGCAGCCACCGCAGGGTGGGCAAAAGCGTCCTTTGTCATGCCGCCTTTTGTTATATGCCGGCTCGGCCACTCTGCGACGAATGTCTCTCAAGGGGCGAGTCGCGCCTCGACGAACAGACTAGCGCGTCAGCTGGTCCGTGTCCGGAGGGTTGCCGAACGGGGGAAAGCCGGTCCTGCCACGTGTTTCCCGGTAATGGCGCAACGCCCAATGCACGGACGGAAAGGCCAGCTCCTTCCACGGAATATCGTCCCAGCCGGCCAACATGACGTCGGTGCTTTCGGGGCCCGGCGAGGGCTGGTTCAGCAGGCGCGCACGGAAGAAAATCTGCACTTGGCCGATGCGCGGAATGGAATAGACGCCCAGCATAGCCTCGAGTTCGAGTTCCGCACACGCTTCTTCCATCGCCTCCCGGCGCGCGCCTTCCTCCACGCTTTCGCCGAGCTCGAGGAAGCCTGCAGGCAGCGTCCACAATCCGCGCCGCGGCTCGATCGCCCGCCGGCACAGGAGGATTTTTTCATCTGTGTGCGCCACAACCCCGGCCACGATGCGCGGATTAACATAATCTATGAACCCGCAGGTCTGGCAGACGCGACGCTCGCGATCCTCGCCCGGCGGAACCTGGTTCATGAACGAAATCGGGGGGCGTGCATCTTTCACGCAAACAGAATGACGATTTGCTGTGCACAGAGGAAGTCCGAGACCTACATTTCATTCGCTGGGGGCTGAAACGCCGCCGTCGGACTTCATATGGTTCTGTTGATTCGAGGACGGGGCTAGGCATGACGACCCTCGCCGAAGCCGCAAAGCGGCCGGATGGTGTGTCCTCGCGGGAACCGCCGGGACGCGGCGAATTTCGCCTGAGCGCCTCGCCCTCGCACCTGCTGCGCCGGGCCGAACAGTATGCGGCCGAGATCTTTCTTAAGGCGGGTACCGACGGCGTCACGCTGCGCCAGACCGTGCTGCTGGCGGCAATCGCCGAAGCAGAAGGCGCCAGCCAGTCGGACCTCGTGATGGCCACCGGCATCGACCGTTCGACCCTGGCGGAGATGATGGCGCGGATGGAGAAGAAGGGGCTGATCGCCCGCGCCGCCTCCGCCGAGGATGGCCGTGCAAAATCGGTGAAGCTGACACGTGACGGCCGCGACCGGCTCGACGACGCCCTGCCCGCCATGCGCGCGGTCGACGCCGCCCTGCTCCAAGCGCTGTCGAGGAACAAGCGCGCCGGCTTCTGCGCGGCGCTGTCTGCACTGTCCGGTGCGGCGGACGATGCGCATCGCGAGGAAATGGCCGAACAGCGCAAGGAGCGCAAAGCCGCGAAAGTGAAGAAGCGGACGCCGAAGGCCGCAAAGCGCGCCAGGAAAAAGAAGAAGAGAAGCCGCTAGCTGCTCGACGCAGGCTGGCCAGGCGCCTTTGCCGCTTCGGCGCGGTAGGCGTCGACGAAGCTCTTGGCCGTCACCGGATCGACGATCGGACCCCGCATGGTCTTGACGATCATGCCCTCCGCATTGACGAGGAATGTTTCCGGCACCCCGCTGATGCCGACATCGAGACCGAGATCGCCCTGCGGATCGAGAACGATGGTCGAGAAGGGATTGCCTTCGCGTACAAGGATGCCGGTCGCGGCGGGAAGATTGGTATCCTCGTAAAGGACGCCGACGATCTCGACGTCCTGCTTCGACATTTCGACGAGGAAGGGATGCTCGGCGCGGCACGGCGTGCACCAGCTTGCCCAGATGTTGACAAGGTATGGCCGGCCCTTGAGCGACGTGAGGCTGAAAGGCGCGCCGTCGAGCGTCGTCATCTGCCGGTCCGGCACGGGGCGTTGCGGCGAAGTGAACGAGGCCGGCGAGGGATCTTTGGCGGTCAGTTGCTGCCAGGCGACGACCACCAGCACGGCGAAGAGCGCAAGCGGGATGATCGCGAGCCATCGTTTCAAGGCTGCGTCTCCTTCTTCTCGCCGGCTTCGGCGGCGTCGAGCTTCTTCCTCGCCGAGATGGCGCGCCAGGCCGTCCACGCGACGAGTCCGACAAGAGCAACGATGGCGACGGCGTAGGCCGAGAGGATGTAGGGCGCGTATTTGTCGAGCGTCGGCATCAGGCTGCGACCTGCCGGCGCTGGATCAGCATTTCGGCGCGGCGCAGGTTCACCTCCGCGCGCATGTTGAACAGCGTCAGTCCGCCGAACAGGGCGAGGTAGCCAAGCGTGAAGGTGATGTACATCGGCCACTTGTATTCGTTGGTGGTGACTTCCCTGTCGGTAAGGAACGTCGTCGTCTGGTGCAACGAGTTCCACCATTCGACGGAGTAATGGATCACCGGCAGGTTGATCGCGCCGACCATGCAGAGGATGGCGGCGGCGCGCGAGGCTTTCTGTGGCGTCTCCATCGCCTGCCAGAT
>DATBNA010000603.1:0-4612 GCA_036554545.1 Hyphomonadaceae bacterium | reverse complement strand
CGGCTTGCCGATCATGAAGCCGCCATGGGGTCGCATCACCGCTATCGACATGAAGTCTGGCCAGCATGCGTGGATGATGGCGAACGCTGACACGCCCGACAACGTAGCGAAGCATCCGGACCTCGCCGGACTAAACCTCGGCCGGACCGGCGTAGCATCCCGCGCCGGCCTGCTGGCGACGAAGACGCTGCTTTTTGCGGGAGAAGGTGAAGGTGGATCGCCGGTACTGCGCGCACACGACAAGGCGACCGGCGAGATCCTTGCCGAGATCGCCTTGCCGGGAACGCAGACCGGTCTGCCCATGAGCTATGTCTGGGGCGGGAAGCAGTATGTCGTGATGGCCGTCGGCGGCGGGGGGCAGCCGGCCGAGATCGTGGCGCTGTCGCTTCCGGACTAGTGCGGCGGCGCGTGATGCGGCTGCATCAGCTTGCCGCGCTCGGTGATCAGGATGACGAGCAGCGCCATGGTGAAGACGATGATGTGGCCGATGATGATCGGTGTGATCGTACCGTCGAACTGGCGCGCGATGAAGCCGCCGATCGACGCCGACACGAAAGACGAGGCGAAGCCGATGATCGCTGCTCCCGAGCCGGCAAGGCGGCCCAGCGGCTCCATGGCGATCGCGTTGTAGTTCGGACCCTGGAAGCCCATCATGAAGAAAGCGATGATCACCAGCGTGTAGAACAGCCAGAACGGCACCGGTCCCTGCAGCGCGAGCACGGCGTGGACGGCGCTGACGACGACGAGGCCGACCAGGGCGGTGTGCGACATCCGCCGCATGCCGAAGCGTTCGACCAATCGCGAATTGATGAGGTTGGAGACCGACATGGCGACCGCCGCTCCGGCAAACCAGGCGGGGAACATGTCTCCTGTGTCGTAGACGCCATGGTAGAGTTGCTCTGAAGCCGAAATGTAGCTCATCAGCCCGCCGAAGAGCAGCCCGGAGGCAACGGTGTAGCCCAGCGCCTCGCGCGTGCTCAGCACCTTCCAGTAGTTGGCGATAATGGTCGGCGGGTTCAGCGGCGTGCGGCGGTCGCGCGGGAGAGTCTCCGGCATCCGCAACAGCACCCACAGGAACATTACGACGCCCATCGCCACCAGCGCCCAGAAGATGCCGCGCCAGTCGACGACATAGAGCAGCATCTGCCCGATCCACGGCGCAATGATTGGCGCCGCCATGAACACGATCATGACCAGCGACATCACCTTGGCCATCTGTCTGCCGGAGTAGAGGTCGCGGGTCGCGGACACAGCGATGACGCGGCTCCCCCCGGCACTGGCGCCCTGGAAGACCCGCGCTGCGATCATCCACTCGAAGCTGGGCGCATAGACGCACATCACGCCAGCGATGGTGTAGCAGGCGAGCGAGATGAACAGCACCGAACGCCGTCCAAAGCGATCCGTCAGCGGCCCGTAGAAGAGCTGCGAGACGCCAAAGCCAAGCATGTACGAGATGATGATCAGCTGCCTGTCGTTCTCTGTCGCGAGCTGATAGTAGGCGCCGATATCCGGTAGCGCCGGCAACATGATGTCGATCGCCAGCGCATTGAGCGCCATCAGCATCGCCGTCAACGCCACGAATTCCGCCAGCGGCAACTGGCGGATAGGCGGAGACGATACCGACTGTTGGGTCGAGTCGGGCACGGGGGCGCTCGGGTCAGAAGTTGAGGGGCGGGTTTAGCCGCGATTGGCCGGACGGGGTAGGGGCAATCGAGGAGACGTTACTTACACGTTGAACCGGAAGTGCATCACGTCGCCGTCCTGGACGATATAGTCCTTGCCTTCCTGGCGCGCTTTGCCCGCTTCCTTGGCGCCCTGTTCGCCGTTGTATTTTACGTAGTCGTCGTAGGCGATCGTCTCGGCCTTGATGAAGCCTTTCTCGAAGTCGCCATGGATCACGCCGGCCGCCTGCGGGGCTGTGGTGCCCTTCTTTATAGTCCAGGCGCGGGCCTCTTTCGGTCCGACGGTGAAGTACGTCATGAGGCCGAGCAGGTCGTAACCGGCGCGGATGACGCGGTTGAGGCCAGGTTCTTCGAGGCCGAGGCTTTCGAGGAAGTCCTTCTGCTCTTCATCTGACAGGACGGCGATCTCGCTTTCTATCTTGGCGGAGATGACAACAGCGGCCGAGCCTTCCTTCTTCGCGTGGGCGACGACCGCGTCGGAGAACTTGTTGCCCGTGCTGGCCGATGCTTCGTCCACGTTGCAGATGTAGAAGACCGGCTTCGACGTCAGGAGCTGGAGCATCTTCCAGGCCTTTTGATCTTCCGGCTTGATCTCGGCGTGGCGTGCAGGCTTGCCGGCGTTGAGCAGATCGAGCGCGGTCTTGATTAGGGAGAGCGTCTGGATCGATTCCTTGTCGCCGCCCTTGGCTTTCTTCTCAACGTTCTGCTTGCGCTTTTCGAGTGATTCCATGTCGGCAAGCATCAGCTCGGTCTCGACGACTTCGAAGTCGGCGAGCGGGTCGATGCGGTTGGCGACATGTGTGATGTCGCTGTCTTCGAAGCAGCGGAGGACGTAGGCGACGGCGTCGACTTCCCGGATGGTGGCCAGGAACTGGTTACCGAGTCCTTCGCCCTTGCTGGCGCCCTTCACCAGGCCGGCGATATCCACGAAGTTCATGCGTGTCGGGATGATTTCTTTCGAGCCGGCGATCTTCGCCAGCACGTCGAGGCGCGGTTCAGGCATCGCCACGTCGCCGACGTTCGGCTCGATCGTGCAGAATGGATAGTTCGCCGCCTGAGCCGCCGCCGTGCGGGTCAGGGCATTGAAGAGGGTCGACTTGCCGACATTCGGCAGGCCCACGATCCCGGCCTTGAAGCCCATTATTTCTCTTCCTTCGGCGAAGTTGGGGGAGGATTGCGCGGATCGCTCTTCGGCGCCGGCGCAAGGCGCATCACTTCTGTCTGGTAGCGCTGGTCATCGGTTCCGGCGACCAGAAATGGCAAGGCGTCGACACATGCCTTGAGCAGCGCATTCACTGCAGGACGTTCGGACGGATGGAAGTCCGCGAGAACGGAGGATTTCACCGCACTCTTGTCACCGGGATGGCCGACGCCCATGCGGCCGCGGCGGATGTCCGTGGATGCGAGGGCGTAGATCGATCGGATGCCGTTATGCCCGGCTGCGCTGCGGCCTGTCGCCATGCGAAAGCGGCCGAGCGCCATGTCGATCTCGTCGTGGAAGACGACGATGTCGCTGGGCGCGAGATAGTGCTTGCGCATGATGGCGCCGACGGCGCGACCGCTCTCGTTCATGTAGGTCTGCGGTTTGGCGAGCAGCGTCTTCACCGATGCGCCGTTTGGCGTCTTGAGGTGGCCTTCGCAGGTCATCGCTTCGAACTTCGATTGCATCTGCCAGGGCGAGAAGCGGTGCGCGGTCGCGATCTCTTCCACCATGCGAAAGCCAATATTGTGCCGGTTGCCCTCGTATTGAGGGCCCGGGTTGCCAAGACCCACGATCAGCAACATGGGAGCCGTCCCGGGCGGGCAGCCGGCGCATCAGCAGACGCGCCGGCGTACACAGCCTTACTTCTTCTTTTCGCCGCCGGCCGGCTTGGCGGCAGCGGCAGGAGCGGCGCCCTTCGCGCCGGCAGCCGCCGGAGCTGCGCCAGGTGCGCCAGCAGCCGGAGCAGCTGCGCCTTCTGCGCCTTCGACTGCCGCGCCTTCGGCCGTGGCAGCCGCAGCGGGCTTCTCGTCGATGACCTCATCCTTCGCCGAACGGCCAGCGACGGTCGCTACGGTGAAGTCGCGGTCAGCGATGACCGGGCGCGTGCCTGCTGGCAGCTTGATGGCCGAAATCTTCACGGCGTCGCCGATGTCGCACTCTGAGACGTCAACCACCAGCTCCTCGGGGATCTGGTCGGCGGGCGCATAGAGCCAGACTTCGTGGCGGACGATGTTGAGCGCGCCGCCCCGCTTGATGCCGGGGGAGACGCCTTGGCCGATGACCTTCACGTGGACGGCCACGCGGATGATCTGGCCCTTTTCGACGCGGAAAAGGTCGAGGTGGGTCGGTTCGTCGGTGACGGGGTGGAACTGGATGTCCTGCGTGAACACGAGCTGGCGCTCGCCTTTGTGTTCCAGCGTCACGGTGTGGGAAAGGAATTTGCCCGACTTCAGGGCCTGATTGATGGTCTTCTTGTCCACCGAGATCGAGACCGGGTCCTTGTTCCCGCCATAGAGGACGCCGGGCACCTTGTCTGCGCGACGAGCTTCACGCGCGCCGCCACGGCCAGTGCGCTCGCGCACGTCGACATTGAGTACGATTTCGGGCTTGGACATCTGTCTCTCCGTTTCGCCCTGATGATCGCCTGCTGGAGGCTCACCCTGGCTACACAGGCAGCGACCATCGCTGCCTTCGGGAAGCGGGGCTTATAGGGGAAGCAGGGAAGGCGGGCAAGCCGGAGGCCTGCCGCGCCATTTTCCCTGAAATTACGGGCTTTTAGCCCGCGTGATAGGCCCTTTCGCCATGGGCCGCCATGTCGAGGCCTTCGATCTCGGCCTCGGGCTTCACGCGCAGGGGCGTGAGGAAACCCATGGCCTTGACGATGACGACTGTCATGACGACGGACCAGGCGATGACGGCGACAACGCCCTGCACCTGGACCCAGGCC